>WLMQ01000204.1 GCA_009700145.1 Actinomycetota bacterium | reverse complement strand
TATACCTGGACTGATTTCAACCAGCGTGCAAACGGAATCGCTCAAAGTTTTCTCAATGCCGGCGTTCAGCAACAAGACAAAGTTGCGCAATACATGTACAACTGTCCGCAATACCTTGAAAGTTTGTTCGCCACTTTCAAAGCCGGACTTGCACCAGTCAATACCAACTACCGTTATACCGCTGATGAGCTGGTGTACATCTGGGACAACGCCGACGTCGTTGCAGTTGTCTTTCACGGGATCTTTGCTGAGACGATTGAGCAACTTCGGCATCGCGTCCCGCGAATTGTTTTGTGGCTTTGGGTCGACGATCACAGCGGTGCATGTCCATCATGGGCCACCGATTACGAAGCTGCTGCTCACCTAGGAACATCAACAAATGTCTCAGGACCATCAAATGTTTCTGGACCGTGGGGCCGAACGGGTGATGACCTCTTGTTGTTGTACACCGGCGGAACGACCGGCATGCCCAAAGGCGTGATGTGGCGCCAAGAAGATCTTTTTCTGACTCTTGATAGCACCAACAAAAAGCGCCTTCCTCCTGTTCCTGAAGGAGATCCGATTGGTGATCGTTCAACCAAGCCCGGTCCGCGAAATCTGCCTGCAGCACCGTTGATGCACGGAACTGGTTTGTTTAATGCGATGAGCAACTTGATGGTTGCCGGATGCATTGTCACGATGCCCGGCCGAAAGTTTGAGCCAACCGAACTTCTTGACACCATCGAGAAATACCAAATCAATTCGATGTCGATCGTGGGTGACGCTTTTGCCAAACCCATCTTGCGCGCACTAGACGCCGAACCGAGTCGATGGGATCTTTCTTCGTTGCGCGTCATCGTGTCAAGCGGTGTGATGTTCGCCGCCGAAACTAAGGCCGGCCTGTTGCGTCACAGCGAAAGACTGATCATGGTTGATGCACTTGGTTCATCTGAAGCAATCGGCATGGCGCAAAACACGACTTCGGCAGCCGGCGATTCAAAAACTGCGTCATTTGAATTGGGACCAAATACCAAGATCCTCACCGAAGACGGTCGTGAACTGCATCCCGGAAGCGACGAGATCGGTCGTGTTGCGCTCAAAGGAAACACTCCAATCGGTTATTACAAAGACCCCGAGAAGTCAGCCAAAACTTTCCAAGTGATCAATGGCGTTCGTTGGTCAATCCCTGGCGACTGGGCGAGCATCGATGCCGATGGAACAGTTCGACTTTTGGGTCGTGGCAGTCAGTGCATTAACACTGGCGGCGAAAAGGTGTACCCCGAAGAAGTTGAAGAGGCGCTCAAACTCCACCCCACAGTGGCTGATGCTGCGGTGGTCGGTGTCCCAGACGAACGCTTTGGGCAAGCTATTACCGCGTTAGTTGAGCCATTACCCGGCCAAACCATTGTCGAAGCCGACCTCATCGCCTTCATCAAGAAGCACCACGCCGCGTACAAAGCCCCCAAGCGCGTCATTTCAATCGCAACTGTTGGGCGCGCTGGCAACGGCAAACTTGATTACAAGGCGCTGACTGAGATTGCTCTGAAGTCTCTCGGGTAGCGTCAGACCTGCAGTTTTATAGATATCCCCCAAACACCCTCTCATCATTCACCCGGCACATCTTTAGGAGTTCAAAATGTCAGCACTCGGTTACGACGGCAAAGTTGCAATTATCACCGGAGCAGGTGGAGGCCTCGGTCGCCAACACGCTTTGATGATGGCCAAGCGCGGCGCGCTGATCGTCGTCAACGACCTCGGTGGTTCAGTCGACGGAACGGGCGCAAACGCTTCAGCGGCACAAGTGGTCGTTGATGAGATCAAGGCCGCTGGTGGAGAAGCCGTCGCCGACCACAACTCTGTTGCTACTCCAGAAGGTGGCGCCGCCATTGTGCAGACCGCTATCGACACTTACGGTCGCGTTGACATCGTCATCAACAACGCTGGCATTTTGCGCGACAAGGCATTCCATAACATGACACCCGATCTGTTGAACCCCGTTCTTGATGTTCACTTGAAGGGCGCCTTCTATGTGACTCAGCCCGCATTCGTACACATGCGTGAACAGGGCTACGGCCGAATCATTTCAACGTCGTCCGCTGCTGGTGTTTTCGGCAACTTCGGACAGACCAACTATGGCGCGGCCAAAATGGGACTCGTTGGTTTCACACGCGTGCTCGGAGTCGAAGGCGCGCGCTTCAATATCAAGGCCAACGCCATTGCCCCACTCGCAATGACCCGTATGACCGAAGACATCTTGGGAGCACTCAAGGACAAGCTCGATCCAGATTTAGTTTCACCTCTCGTTGCATTCTTGGCCCACGAAGACTGCCCAGTCAGTGGACAACTCTTCTCGGTCGGCGGCGGCCGTGTTGCTCATGTGTTCTTGGGCGAAACCAATGGCTACTACTCGCCGACACTCTCACCCGAAGATGTCCAGAACAATTGGGACACCATCACCAATCGTGATTCGTTCTCGGTGCCGAGCAACCTCGGTGAAGAGACCGCATTGTTCTTGAACTTCTTCAAATAAGACTCACTCATAATTTCGGGAGGTCACATCGTGATCACAGTGGACGAATTCGCTCAGGAAGCCAAACAATGGTTGGCTGAAAATAAGCATCTTGCTCCACGTGATTACGGCGCCATCTGTCCCCCCGACATGGTTAATGAGGGTTTGGCGTGGCAGAAGCATCTCTACGCTTCGGGCAAAGCGGGCATTCATTGGCCAGTTGAATTCGGTGGGCAAGGATTAACTGCCGCACATCAAGCTCAGTGGCTGTACGAGTGCGCTCTCGTTGGAGTCCCAGGCGTTTTCAACATGGTGGGCTTGGTGCTCACTGGTGGTGCAGTACAGAAATTTGGAACATCTGAACAACAAGCAAAACATCTCCACGCTTCGTTGCGCGCCGAACATGTCTGGTGTCAACTATTCAGCGAACCTGGTGCTGGTAGCGACTTAGGTTCACTCAGCACCAAAGCCGAGCGCGATGGTGACCGTTTCATCATCAACGGTCAAAAAGTTT
>WLMQ01000203.1 GCA_009700145.1 Actinomycetota bacterium | reverse complement strand
TGCGTGTCATCCCAGACAGGTTCGCGGCACCTGTCAAAGGAAACACCCCTCATGTCCCCATCCACTTCAACTGGTCGTTCGACCACGCCCCAACGACGCTCTGAAGGCGGTTCGCCTGCTGGCGGAGCGTCATCTGGAGCGCGTCCTTCGTCTGGTGGCCGCCCTTCAGCTGGTAAAGCTCGCAGCAAATCAACCAATCAATCACGGGCCAAGTCGGCATCGCGCCGCGATGATCGTCGTGGTTTCCGTTCCGAAAACGGTTCGGCGACGGCTTCTAACTTCGCTCCGAAAAAGCCTTCAATCATTGCGATTGAAGTTGGCCCCGATAACGGATTCGTCAAAATTGGTGTGCCCGCAAATCTCGCTGGCATCCTTGCTGCAACCGGAGTCACCGAACCCTTTTCGATTCAAAGCGTGACATTGCCCGACTCATTAGCTGGTCGTGACGTTCTTGGTCAAGGTCGAACTGGCTCGGGTAAAACTCTTGCCTTCGCATTGCCTTTGATTGCGCGTTTAGCCGCAACCAAAGTTGGTCGTCAAGCCAATCGCCCTCGCGCATTGATCTTGGTGCCGACACGTGAACTGGCAACTCAAGTTGCTGCAGTGATTGATCCATTGGCAACTGCTTGTGGTTTGCGCGTCATCACCGTCTTTGGTGGTGTTGGTCATGGACCACAGCGCGATGGACTTCGTGCTGGTGCAGAAATTGTTGTTGCTTGCCCAGGTCGCTTGGTCGATCACATGGGTGAAGGTGACGCCAAGCTTGACCGTATTGAGATCACCATCATTGACGAAGCCGACCATATGGCCGATCAAGGTTTCTTGCCCATGGTCAAGCGCATTCTTGATGCAACTCCAAAGGTTGGACAGCGCATGTTGTTCTCGGCCACGCTTGCCGGTGGCGTCGATGCAATTGTGTCGCGTTACTTAGATAACCCTGTGTCGCATGCAGCAGAAATCGAAGCACCAGTGTTGTTAGATCACAGTGTTTTGGTGATCGATGATGCCGATCGTTTAGAAGCCGTTGCTGAATTGGCTCGTAAAGAACGAGTTGTGATCTTCACACGCACCAAGCATCGTGCCAAGCAGATGGCCGCAAAGCTTCAGACCTTCGGAATCAATGCGGTTGATATGCATGGCAACTTGTCGCAGACTGCGCGCGAGCGCAACTTGGCAGCTTTTGCTAGTGGCTCAGCTTCGGCATTAGTAGCAACCGACATTGCTGCTCGCGGAATCCATGTCGATGATGTGCCTTTGGTTGTGCACGCCGATCCGCCGATCGAGCACAAGGCATACACCCACCGTTCGGGCCGTACTGCTCGTGCTGGTGCTGCTGGTCGCGTGATTACCGTTGCCTCAACGTCGCAAGTGAGCGAAGTGAAGCAGTTGTTGCAGAAAGCAGGCGTGACTGCAACATGGACCGGTATTGATGTGTCGAACATGACGGGTCGTCCGTCTGGTCGTTCGGCTGGTCGTGGCGGCGTTCGTGCTGATGGCCGTCAAGGTGGTCGTCCCGGTGCTCGTAGCGGAACCGCTCGCGGCAACGGTGGTCGTCCCCGCCGTTAAATCCCCCTGTGATTCTGGTGTCGTTTTATTCGGTAATAGCGAATAAAACGACACCAGAATCACAATTAAATGTGAGTTTTTTACGAGTCGGGTTGGCCGTCGAACACTAATTTGAGGGTCAGCTCGGGTTCGTCTTTTTCAAGACGTTGTAATCGGTACTTGTTTTCGAACAATGCGACCATTTCGTTATCGCTGCGATACAAAATTCGAATTCCGCCGATTTGACGTAGACGATCAGCGCTGGCTTTATCGGTAATGCGCATCGCTTGATACGGCGACGAAATAATCTCGGTCGGTGCACTGAACTCACTCGACAATCGGTAGGCGAATACTTCAAACTGCAAAACGCCAACGGCAGCAAGCACTGGTTCGGTGTCACCAAAGTCGAGATCTCGCAGAACTTGGACAACACCTTCTTGGTCGAGCTGTTCAATTCCCTTACGGAACTGTTTGATCTTGCTGCGGTCAAGCGGACGTGCACTCGCGAAGACTTCAGGTGCAAAGCGTGGAACTCCGGGGAATTCGACTTTCTTCCCGGCGTAAATCGTGTCGCCAATGCGTAGATCACCGGCATTGACAAGTCCGATAATGTCACCGGGGAAAGCTTCTTCAATAGTTTCGCGGTCGTTACCAAAAGCGGTCGTTACATACTTGGTTCCAACTGCGCGACCCGACCGTGTGCATTCAACATCCATGCCGCGTTCGAAATGTCCCGAACAAACTCGAGCGAATGCCAAACGATCACGGTGGTTCGGGTCCATATTGGCTTGGATTTTGAAGACAAAACCAGAGAAGGGGCTTTCGAGAGCCCGTTCATTTTCGGCGAGGTCGAAGCGCGGTATCGGTGGGGGAGCAAGCTCGGCAACCGCATCAAGTAGTGCACGAACTCCGAAGTTGGTAAGAGCCGATCCAACGAAAACTGGTGTGCTCTTTCCTGCTAAGAACGATGGCAGATCAACGTTGGCTTCGATCGCGTCAAGTAACGAACATGAATCTAGTGCGACTTTCCACGCGTCGCCTTCTTCGGCGGCTGCACGTTCGGCGTCAATAATTTCTTCAGGGGCTTCAGCAGCACCACGCGCGGTACGCGTGTATTTGGTGAAGAGCCCAGTGCGGCGATCAATCGTGCCGCGAAAGTCTCCGGGTTGTCCGACGGGCCACGTGGCCGGTGTTGCTCGCAATCCGATTTGTTGCTCAACTTCGTCAAGTAGTTCAAGAGGATCGCGTCCAGGGCGGTCGAACTTGTTAAAGAATGTGAGCACGGGCAAGTTGCGCGAACGACACACATTGAAGAGCTTCAACGTTTGGGCTTCAATTCCCTTTGCAGTATCAAGCACCATGATGACCGCGTCAACAGCGGCCAAAACGCGATACGTGTCTTCGCTGAAGTCGCGGTGGCCAGGTGTGTCGAGCAGATTGAAAACATGGTCGCCGTAGGGGAATTGAAGAACGGTTGATGAAATAGAGATGCCGCGTTGGCGTTCCATCTCCATCCAGTCAGACGTAGCCGA
>WLMQ01000202.1 GCA_009700145.1 Actinomycetota bacterium | reverse complement strand
GTGGTGATCGGCCGACTGCGTCGAATGTGAATTTTGTTGATGGTCAGACGGTTCCTAATGCGGTGATTGCTCCGGTGTCGGCTGATGGTCGGGTGTGTTTTTATGTGTATGGCAAGGCGCATGTGGTTGTTGATGTTGCGGGGTATTTCACGTCTGGTTTTAGCGCGTTGTCGAAACCTGAGCGGTTTTTGGATACGCGTTCGTCGGGTGTAAAAGTCGGTGAGCCAACGAGGAGTAACGGTGTTTTGACTGGAGGAGCGACAAAGGCTCCCGCGGGGCCGGTTGCTCTTGGACTTAATCTCACCGGAGCGTCTGCTTTAGTACAAACGTCGCAAGTTTCTGTGCGCAGTGTGATGGAGAATCGAGTTCCCTACACGGCGAGACTTTCAAACCTTTACAAGATTACGGCGAGTGGTTCTGTCGAACCTGTAGCAACGAACCGAACGATCAACGTTGATGACATCGTAGTCGGGCCAAACAATAAGTTGTATTCGACTTTGGTGACCGATAGCTGTTCACTCTCTGAAACTGACTTGACGACAAATGAATCAATTTGTATCGAGAAGGATACAACGATTTGGAAATCCACCGAGGTTTTTACTTTTCCACGAATTCAATTTGATGATTTCGGAAATGTCTTTTATATAGCGGCATTAAGTAATAGGTCGACAAATCTCAAAGAGGGAAGTGCTCCTGGCTTTGTTCAGACTTGGCAATATGTCATTCGAAGATTTGGGAATGGTGTGATCACGGACATGATGGACGTACCAAACCAAGTCATTCGATTTTGGCATGTCGCGGTTAACGGGGCCATTTTCTTTAGTGGTCAACTTCTTGGTTACGACAACAACGGAGAGCAGATAGAAGTTGATCACGCTACAAAAATCGTGACATCTGATCGGCGTTTATCGGTTGTTTCGGGGGCGCAAGCCAGATTCTTTTCGACATTTGGAACAAAACTCTTGTACTTCGGATTGTGCGGTGGTGTTGATAACAACTATCTGGAACCACGTACAGAATGCGGCATCCGTAAATACGATCCTGCAATTGGTGGAGTACTTGATGAGTACTATTTATCTGGGCGCAACAACAATTTCAATCGTTCAGCAGCCTGGGAAATCAACGCAGATCCAATATGCGCTCGTTACCCGCAATCAAATCCATTTGTTACGAATGATTTTTCTAGGTCACATTGCGATTCTTACGGCAGTCTCGCAACGGAAACAGTCCAGACGTCTTCCGGCTCGTACTTTGCAAAACTTACAAGCGTGTTCTGGAATTCAAATTTGAGTTTGGTTTTTCAGTTTTTCCCAACTTGGAAACCTGTTGAGAGCTTGGTGATTCAATCTCGTTCAATCGCTGTAATCGGAGATGATCTCTTCTTGGCAGGAGTTAATTCTGAAGGCAGTCACATAGTGACGCGACTCAACACGATAACCAATGCAGAATCCTTAGTCATTTCGGGTACTTCCGGAATCGACGTTACGGAATTAGAAGCTGATATCAATGAGAACAAGGTGTATTTCCGGGGTAATAGATTGAGCAGTGGTTCAGACCCGTTGGGGCAAGAAGTTTTAGGATTTGTTGATCTAGCGACGAACGCCGTCAGGATTCAAAACTTCGTGCAGGGATTTGTGGAGGAAATTGAAGTTATTTCATAATAATCAAAGCGACGGCTCGGAAATTCCGAGCCGTGGCTTTTGTTTTTATAAAGTTGATCTGAACTTGATCAGCCCATCGAGGTTGTGAGCGTCACAGTGGCAGTCATGTCATCAGAGTTTCCACGAGCATCAACTGCATGGATTGTGACCGTGTCGCCAGCTCGCAACATCAGACCATCAATGAGCCAGAGGCTTGATGTGGTGGTTGAACTTGCGATGGTTGCGGCAACCGTGCGGGTGACTCCGAACTTGGTGTACGACATTTCAACTGAGACGATGTCATTGCGGCCAAGACCACCTTCTTCAACGAGAATTGACGTTGAGATATTGAGACCATCTTTTGCAAAGGTGACGAAATGAATCGTCGGCAGTAACACGATTCCAGGAGTTGACGGGGTGGTCGGTGTCGTGGTTGCTGGTGTGGTGGTTGCTGGTGCTTCAGTGCCCGGTGCAGTTTCGTTTTCAAATCCTTCAGTTGCCGCTGGGATGGCTTCGGGGCTCGTTGGTGCGGCGGTCGATGGTGCTTCGGCAGACGGCGTTTCAGTGCTCGGTGCAGTTTCGTTTTCAAATCCTTCAGTTGCCACTGGGATGGCTTCGGGGCTCGTTGGTGCGGCGGTCGCTGGTGTTGCGGTTGACGGGGTTGGTGATTCGACGTCAGCCGTGTCACTTGAAGTTGCTGCAGGCGAATCATCTTTGGCGGCGGATTCGGGCTGATCGGCAACTGCTTCGATGGTGGCGTCGAGGGCCTTGCTGGCCGAGTCGGTTGATGAGTTGCCAAAACAGGCGGTTGTTGCAACTGCCAGGCCGGTGAGGGCGACGATTGCGATTGCGGTATTGCGGATATTGATGTGGCGGATGTTCTTCATGATTTCCCTTTGTTCAGGCAACCCGTATGGCTGCGTGGTGTTCAAGAGGAGGGCCTCAGGGGGATCTCGCACTTTTTTAAAAAATTCTTGAGAAAAGTTTGAGGAGATTTCCCTGAAGGTTCATGTTTGGGGAAGCCAAGAGGTCTGAGTCCTCAGTTCGCGGCTGGCAAGATGGGGGTATGTCAACCAATCGCAAGTCTCGTCACAGTTCATTTCGACATAGTTCACTTCATCGTTTTTCGGCTATCGCTGCCGCCGTCGTACTGTCATCAATCGTTGGTGCGTGTAGTGGAGACGACGCCTCAAGCACGTCGGTGGCCGAAACAGTTGCGAGTACCGATGTTGCGACGACAGTGCCGACTACCGATGCAGCAGTTCCAGAAACTGAAGCTCCTATGGCAGCGATTGATCAGATCGTTGCTCCAGAAGCGACGACAGTTACTGATTTGCTCGCGCTTGATCGTCCCGCGATTATTGCTCACGCTGGTGGCGACTTTGATTGGCCGCACTCAATGATGTACGCGTTCACGCAAGCAGCACTCAATGGTGCAG
>WLMQ01000201.1 GCA_009700145.1 Actinomycetota bacterium | reverse complement strand
CGAAGCCACCAATCTTTTATTTCAGTCATGGTTAGGTTCGTCAGTACTAACTCTGCGCCGAAAGGCAGACCAGTTGACACCATTCTCAAACCGCTCTTTACCCTCTGATAATCCTCTGTATATCCATCCCAATTTGACACTTCCACAATTTCCCCGGAACCCGCGGCGTTCTTAGATGAAATTCTTGGCCAACTAACGCTTTTGTCACCGGCCAGTTCACGACGTAGATCAATAAAACGATTTTGGGTTTCCACTGATTTAAGAGACCAATAATCTGTCTCCTTCAACCAGTAGCCCGTGACATATGCCAGCAACGGCAAATCGGGTTGAGAAATCCCGTCGTCCCAGAAGATACGAGCCGTCTCGGCATCTTTTTGGGCAAATCGAATATTTCTCACATTTGAAGGGGGCGCCAGAACCTCGAATGACCACGTCAAAGTTTGGCGATCTGCACCATTCACATCAGTGGTGACTAAAGAAATTGTGGCCGGGCCGGCTTTCCACATACGTTGCGGGAAAAGAGCGCTGTCAGATATCACGGTGCCCGTTGTTGCCGCCTGCTGCAGATACGGACGAGCCGAATAATCCGTAATCATCGGAATGCATATGGGCACCACACCTCCCGAGTCGGAGGCCGTCAATGACACCAACTTGCGTTGTGGATTTGAGTATTGATTAGCTCGCGGGAACCACACGAATGCCGGCTGACCGTTAGTCGTGATTTCACCGGCGACCGGCGGGCAAACCACTGTCGGATCTGGCCATTCGCCACCTAACCATCGTTGCCGAGGCATGTACCCACCTGGTTTAGGCCAAACATAAGTTTTGTTGAAGATGATCGATTGCTGCAGCAAGAGCGACGCTGCAGTCCTGTTGTTGTAACTGCCGAAGCCCGTAGAAATTCTGTTTATATGTGGACTCAAACCTCCCGAGTGATAAGGAGTCGTCATCCAAGCCTCGACGGCTGCTGACAAGTTGTTTAGTTCGCAAGCTAGTCCGGAATGGGCATAGTCAACCCCAGGTTGTTTCGGAAAAGCCGGATCTTCCCAATGCGAGCAATAGTCGCTACCCATACGGCGTAGATACATCAAATAGTCAACAAAGTTTTGTGGACCACGTTCGGTTGCGCTTGAATCAATCACGTTCACCATCGGAGTTCCATCAATTGAACCTCCGAACGAACGCCACCAATTAATTGATTCCAACCAAGGGTCTTCCCCAACAGGCGGGTTAGGAACCCCCGTGGCATTTGCAGGAACCGCGAAGACCGAGATTGAGATCAGCAGCACGCCAATTAACTGGACAACGAACTTGAAGTAACGGGTCACATCTCAATAACGAAACTGCGACCTCGGTTGTGACAACTAGTTTCGCATTTTTATAGCCACAGGGACTGCTTCACTTGCCGCATCAGCCGATTGTTTGGCGTGATAACTCGAACGCGTTAACGGGCTCGACTCCACATGACCAATACCCAAAGACTCACCAACTTGCTTCCAACGAGTGAACTCATCAGGATGAATCCAACGGGCAACGGGTGTGTGGTGAGTCGTCGGCCGCAGGTACTGACCAATCGTCACGATGTTGACGCCGATTCCCGCAAGATCGGCCAGGCATCCATCGACTTCTTCGCTGGTTTCGCCCATTCCTAATACCAGACCCGACTTCACCACAAGTCCAGCCGCTTTGGCCGCTGATAGAACACCTAGCGAGCGGGCGTACCCCGCCGATGGACGAACGGCACGCTGCAAACGCGCCACCGTCTCAATGTTGTGGTTAAAGACATCGGGCCGAGCATCAAACAACAACTGCAGTGAGGCAACATCACCTTTGGCATCTGATACCAAGGTTTCAATTCGGGTCAAAGGATTGCGTTCACGAATTGCTCGCACACATTCAGCCACGTGAGCAAAGCCACCGTCGGTCAAATCGTCGCGTGCGACCATGGTGAGCACTGCGTGGGTCAGTCCCATTGACGCAACTGCCTCAGCAACGCGTTGCGGCTCGTCAGCTTCGGGCAATTCTGGTTTGCGTGTATCGACGAGGCAAAAACCGCACGCACGCGTGCAACGTTCGCCCAAGACCATGAATGTCGCGGTGCCGTCTTTCCAACATTCAGAGAGGTTCGGGCAACCAGCCTCTTCGCACACCGTCACCAATTTCAGTTCACTCAATGTGCGCTTAATCTTCAATACCTCGGTACCAATTTGCACTTTGGGTCGCAGCCACTCTGGTTTGCGTTCCGAGAGATCGACACCACCGTCCACACCAGCATCGGCAAGTCGGCCGAGCATGCGTACTGGTTCGCCTGGTCCTTCGCCACGCGAAAATCTAGATAAGTCTTCGGGTCGATGCACCCACGCAACTTCTTGTTGCTCGGCTTCTCCCCCACCCCAACGTTCAATCGCCAAGCGACTAACAACCTTCACCACATCTTGCATTGAAACGTCAATGCCTTCTTCTCTTAGCGATGTCACTGGATACTCGGCAACACCACACGGCACGATGTGTTGACGCATGTACGTCATGTCGGGATCAACATTGAGAGCAAAACCATGCATCGTTCGACCGTGCGCCAATCGAACGCCGATAGCGCTGATCTTGCGGCGGCGATCGTTGTCGGCATCAAGCCACACGCCAGCAAAACCAGATAGGCGCCCAGCGTTCTTCACACCAAGTTCGGTTAATGCGTCAATGACCAACTGTTCAACACTGCACACATGCGCCGTTGCACCGATCGCATTTTCTAGATTCAAAATGGGATACCCAACAAGCTGTCCCGGCCCGTGATAGGTGATGTCGCCGCCACGCTTTACCGAGACAAAATCGGCGCCAACTTCGGCGGGATCACATTTCAGATTCTTAGCAAGTTCGGCACGTGGCCCATAGGTAAAGACATGTGGATGCTCAAGCAGCAACAGATGTTGTTCGTGGCCGAGCTCAAAGAGCGCAGTTTGTACAGCCAGAACCTCGCGATACGCGACCCTGCCAATCCAGCGGACGCGCAACATAATTTAGAACTCGCTTGACCAATCGCGGGTCTCGAGAATCTCTTTCACGCGCACCAAGAAGCCGGCAGCGTATGCACCGTCGAATGCACGATGATCCCAGCTCATGGCCAAAT
>WLMQ01000200.1 GCA_009700145.1 Actinomycetota bacterium | reverse complement strand
GCAGTCGTGCATTATGTCTTCACCGAAAAAGATGGCCTTGAAACAGCGCCCGATCCAGTGGGGGCCAACGGCCCGACCTTTGCTCGAACAGTGCTTGATTACGAGCCATCGACCATCTTGCGCAAAGTTTTGTCAGAGTTACCTGATTCGACACCGCAGATGTTTGTGTTGACTGCAGCGGGCACTGCGGAGGAATCGACAGGAACTGTGCAGTATCGATTGATCATGCAGTCGTCCCAAGGCGGTCAGATGTCGGTCGTTTTGACGAACAGCGGAGAAATCGTCGGAACTGACGCCGAATAGTCGTTTCGGTTCGTTTTGGTTCAAATTCGGTGTGAGTAATTCGAGGGTATGCCCGAACGCATACGCGCCTCATTGCTAGCGTTCGGGGTGATGGCCGCTAAGAAACCCGCAGCTAAAAAGCCTGCATCACGTACAAAATCTGCTTCAGAAGATGAAGTCAGCAAGCCAACGAAGCGTGAACCGCGCCAAAGTGAAGTGCGACAGGCGATCGATGGTCGTCAAAGTGAGTTTTCAGCGATCGCGTTTATCTTGCTCGGAATCATTGTGGGTCTGGCGGTGTACCTGCGATTGGCCGGTCCAGTTGGCCGCGGTGCTGACACTGCACTCGGTTGCCTGTTGGGTCTTGGTCGTTATGCCCTGCCGCCAATTTTTGTTGCAGTTGGCCTGTCGCATCTTCGTGGCGACGAATCTCCCAATCGCATGAAGCTTGCCCTGGGTTGGGGCGGAGTCGTCCTTGCCAGTTTGGGAATCTTGCATGTGGTGAAGGGCCCAGATGCCTTCACCGGAGTCGCTGCACTTGGTGGAGCAGGTGGCTGGCTCGGTGCATTGCTTGGTCAGATTCTTGGTTCGGCTGTCGGTGCGATTGCTGCAGTACTCATCTTGACGGCAATTTGCCTCGGTTGCAGTTTGTTGATTACGTCATTGAGCCTGAAAGACACCGCAATCAAAATCAGTGAGATTTCGGGGAAGGTGTTCGGCGGTGCATCGTCGCGGATGCGATCAGCTGCGCAGAATCTCAGCACCTTGTCGACCGATAAACAAGATCAGCAAAATGTTGACGAGGTCTATGACGACGAGTCTGATCCGACGCCACCCATGTTCGTTGTTGAGCCCGAGGATCGTCGCGCGGCAGAAGTTGAAGTTGACGAACCAGAGCCGGTTAAGCCTGAACGCAAAAAGCCGACTGCAGAAGTTGTCACCGATGAACCACACACTCAGGGACAACTAGATACGGGTCCATCACCGAAAAAGGGTTCATGGAAATTGCCACCGGCATCATTTCTTGTTCGTAGTAGTAAGCAAGCCATTGACCAGGCCGAAGTTGATCAGCGTGGGAGAGATTTAGAAGAAGCGCTACGAGCACATGGCGTTGACGTTCGTTTGGTTGATAAAACAGTTGGCCCAACCGTGACACGCTTCGAACTTGAACTTGGATCAGGCGTCAAAGTTGCGCGCGTGACCAGTCTGCAAAAAGACATTGCGTACGCAATGGCCGCGACCGACGTGCGAATTCTGGCGCCGATTCCTGGCAAGTCAGCGATCGGCATTGAAGTTCCCAATAAAACGCGTCAATTGGTTTCGCTGGGTGACCTCATGGCATCAAACGAATCGAAGGTTGCAAATCATCCACTTGATGTCGCGATGGGTAAAGACATTGCCGGTCGTTCGGTTTTCTTGAACCTGGCAACAACGCCGCACTTGCTGATCGCAGGAGCAACAGGTGCTGGTAAGTCAAGTGGTATCAACTGCATCATCACCTCAATCTTGATGCGGGCAACTCCCGATCAAGTGAAATTGATTCTGATTGACCCCAAGCAAGTTGAAATGGGTCAATACGCGCGCTTGCCACATTTGCTCACTCAGCCAGTGACGAACCCCAAGAAGGCAGCGAATGCTTTGGCGTGGGCCGTGAAAGAAATGGAAAAGCGGTACGACTTGCTTTTCGAAATGGGCTATCGCGATATCACTGGTTTCAATGCTGCTTTTGATCGAGGCGAGATTAAAGCCGGAGTTAGTTCTGATCGTGAGTTTGAGCGCATGCACTACATCGTTGTAGTAGTGGACGAATTGAACGACCTCATGATGGTGGCAGCCCGTGATGTTGAAGAAAGCATTACGCGTATCGCCCAGAAAGCTCGTGCTGTTGGTATCCACCTCATCGTTGCGACGCAGCGTCCATCGGTGAATGTCATTACCGGAGTCATCAAAGCCAATGTGCCAGCGCGCGCTGCGTTTGCGGTGTCATCACAGATGGACAGTCGAGTGATCCTCGATCAGATCGGTGCCGAGAAATTGGTCGGTAAGGGCGACATGTTGTTGTTGCCTGGTAACTCGTCGGTTGCTCAACGAATTCAGGGTTGCTGGGTTGATGAAGAAGAAGTGCGTAAGGTCGTCGCCTTCTGGCGCGATCAATCCCCAACGGTGCAGTACGTCAGTGGTGTTGAGGGAGAAGAGTCATCTTCAAGCAACGCGGGTGGGCATTCAATTACCGATGGTGTCGGCGATGATGCCAGCGATGAGGCTTTGTTGAAGCGGGCGATGGAACTCGTGGTACGTAGCCAAATGGGCTCGACATCGATGTTGCAACGCAAGCTCGGTGTGGGTTTTGCTCGGGCTGGTCGGTTGATGGACTTACTTGAACAAAATGGCATCGTTGGGCCAAGTATCGGTAGTAAAGCCCGCGAAGTGCTGATGACCATTGAAGAGTTTGAGGCCCTGTAAGTTCAGCATGTTGTAACTTCCGAGCCAATTTGCTGTTAGGTCGGATGATTAGCATGATCTCTAGTAGGCCCAAATTGGGCATGAACGGGAGAATGTCATGGAACTCATTGAAGTCGCATCTGGTTTGAAGTTTCCAGAAGGCCCTATCGCAATGCGCGACGGCAGCGTGATTTTGGTTGAAATGTTTGGCCCACGAATTACGCGCGTGCGTCCCGACGGATCAAAAGAAACGATCGCCGAAATTAAGGGTGGACCCAACGGTGCTGCAATTGGTCCCGACGGTGCCTTGTACTTGTGTAACAACGGCGGCTGCTTTACCGAAATTGATTTTGGTGGATTGAGTTTCCCCGGACCATTTGATAAATCGAAATACAGCGGCGGCCGTATTCAACGCGTTG
>WLMQ01000020.1 GCA_009700145.1 Actinomycetota bacterium | reverse complement strand
CTGACGGTCGTTGTTGTTGATCCGCCAATATTGAGTGTTGCAAATGTACGTGCACCGTCAACTTGATTATCTCCAGCGCGTCCTGTCACTTGACGCGAAGCATCAAGAACCATTCGCACTCCGGTTGCTCCAACTGGGTGCCCTCCACCAATGAGACCACCAGAAGGATTCATCGGGATGCTGCCATCACGTTCAAGTTTTCCATCTTCAATGGCCTTCCAACTTTCGCCTGGTGCAGTAATACCAAAGTGATCGATCGCCATGTATTCAGACGGAGTGAAGCAGTCATGTGTTTCAATGCCATCAACTCCTGCAACATCCGCAATACCAGCCCGTGAAAATGCGTCAGTAATTGCTCGGCGTACATGCGGCATCACATATTCATCGCCAGCGGATTTGTGTAATTTCTCGGCCAACGGGAGTCCTACTGTTCGGTGTCCCCAACCGACAATGCGTGGGACTGATTCAATCGAGAGTCCTCGACGCATAGCCCATTCTTCGGCTTTGGCACGACTGGCCAACACCACACCAACTCCGCCGTCGGTTAATTGACTGCAATCTGATCGACGAATGCGACCGACAACAGTCGGATTCGCCACATCATCGTCAGCAAATGATTCGGGAGTATGCGACCACGCGCGAGTCTGAGCATTCGGATTTGTTTTGGCGTTACGAAAATTCAATTCAGCAATCGCCGAAAGATGTTGACTATCAATCCCGTAACGAGCGTCGTATTCATCGGCCAACAAACTAAACATGTGCGGCCACATATGTACGACCCCTTGGCCTTCGTGACCGATCCATGCTGCTGCACCCAAATTGATTGCGGCTTGATCGCCAGGAACATTGCGCTCTTGTTCAACGCCAACAACTAACGCACACTCGTAACGACCTGCTTCGATATCGGCCATCGCGGCCAAAATCGCGATTCCACCTGATGCGCAAGCGGCCTCGTGACGTGATGACGGAATCCCCCAGAGTTGAGGCTCAACAGTTGCGGGCATTCCACCCAGTTGCCCCTGACCATTGAATAACTGACCGAAGGCGTTCGCCACGTGAATTGTCTCGATATCGGTTGGTTCAATCTGCGAGTCAACCCAAGTTTGGGTGAGCACTTCCGAGACGATGTCGCTGACCTCAAGACCCTGCTTGACATAGTTCCGAGCAAAGTCAGATTGATAGCCGCCCAAAATGTAAATATCGCTCGTCACAACCTTCACGGTAGCGCACGACTTCGTTGGCAACGACGGGCAGTTTTGCCCAATACAAGTGGTGGGCGAGGGGGGACTTGGATACGTCTCTGGTCGTCAACCTGTCCAATTTGATTGAACAAGGCCACTGATTAAGTGTTTTGACCCCATCTAAATCTCTCAGATTTGTCATGTCGAGGATTCATCATCAAACGAATATGTCACATCTCCTTAAGTGGGCGCAAGCAGTGTTAACGTGATCCAATTCAAATATCACTTTAGAAGATGAAGTCTTACGAAAAGGACCCTGCGATGAATCGCTTTTCACGAACTATCAACAACATTGTGCTCGTGGCTGGCACGATCTCCGTCTTGACCGGAGCATCAATCGCCGCCTCACCGGCCGCCGCCTCACCTACTGGCACTCCAACGCCCTCCACACAGGTGACAAAGTTGGTGTTCCAGCCAAACTCATCTACTCCTTTTTCTGATTCGATTTGTGGTGTGACCCCTGCTGGGAGAACTAATGATGGATGTAGGACAGCCGGCAACCTCGCTAGTTATTCACAGGTCTCGTTTATTGACCTCGACGGTTCCAACTTGACGACGATGCGTGTCGATTGCACATCGGGTTCCGCCACGAACTGGCAGGCACCTTGGGAGGGCGTCGACCGAATTGCCGTTGATCAATCGCGAAACCGCATCCTCTGGGAAATGAGTAGCGAACCAGGTATCTCTTCGGTTGACTCTGACGGCACAGACTGCGGTCTGATCGCCAACGGCGGCTATTACGGTGCCAAGCGGATCGCAATCGAATCAGGAGCAAACTTCATCTACTCAACCCAGTACACGAATCTTCGTCGATTCCCGGCCATCGCTGGGTCGTCGCCAACAGGCGAGAATGGAACGAACCTCACCCTCACCGGCCTCGCACCTTTCACCTTCACCGGCGTAAACGACATGGCCGCGGCTGGGGGCAAGTTGTACATGGCGGTCTATTCCAATACATCTAAGGCGATCATTGAAGTCACGCTTGACGAGACGACCACTTCCCAACAAGCACGCGTGTTGATCCAGGGCGAGACCGCTGTGAATAACGTTCAGGTGGACTCCGTCAATAATCGCATCTATTGGGGTACCGGAAGTGCCGTTCGTCGAGCTGTCCTTTCAGACGGGTCGGGAATCACAACGGTCGCTACAGGCCAATACTCTTGGGCGGTCCCAGTGCCCGCTGAGTCAAAGATCGTAGCTGGCGGGTACGTCAATCCGAAAGTCATGGACATGTCAGGAAATATTATTGGCACCCTTAACATCAACACGAAATCCATTCCTGTTCCGATCTCCTTCACGCTCACAGGGCAGACCGTCACATGGTCTCCAAACACGAACCTAGATCTCTCTGACTCACCCGCAACCCCTAGTGCCCTGGCGGCATCTTCGGGCCCGGGTGCGATCCAATATTCGGTGCTGAATGCTGGCACAACCGGCTGCACCGTGATCCCGTCAACGGGTGTGCTGACATTCACTACCGTCGGCACCTGCGTTGTTCGAGCCACTACCGCCGCCAGTGGCAACTACGCATCGGGCAACACCGACGTCTTGTTCGTCATTACCGATCGGAATGCCACAACGACAACGACAACAGCAGCAGTAACAACAACAACGACAACAGCAGCAGCAGTAACAACAACGCCGACTGATTCTGGGGTGACGCAACCGTTATTACCGGCCACTGGACAGGACACCTCGTCTGGTTCACTCGTAGCGTTTTTTCTGGTCGTCACTGGACTTGCGATGCTCGTGCTCGGAGTCCGGCGGCGGTCCGCAGTCAACTGACCCTCAAGTCATCGTGATCACGATGTGAGTACCTTGCTGACGGTGGTCCCTACCGTCAGCAAGGTGAGGGCGATTACACAGTCATGAGATGGTGGGCGAGGGGGGACTTGAACCCCCACGATCTTACGATCACTAGCACCTGAAGCTAGCGCGTCTGCCATTTCGCCACTCGCCCGAGTAACGCCTTGTAGGGTACCGACGCCCTCACCATCCCCCCAACCCCCGATACCCTGAGCCGATCAACAAGAAGTTTCTCTCTAGGAGAATTTGTGGGTCTGCAATCTTTTGAGGATGGTCTAGGGCGTATGGTCGAGGGTGTGTTCAGCCGTGCATTTAAAAGCAATGTTCGACCGATCGAGATCGGCCGACGACTCATTAAAGAAATAGACAGCAACCGAACTGTTGATATGAAGGGCCGCCGCGTGGTGCCCAATCAGTTTGTGGTCCGACTGGCTCCCGACGATCAGGCGGCATTGACCGACATTGAATCGGCCCTGATCACCGAACTCGCTGAGGCCGTCAAGGAATACTGCGCCGACGAGAACTACCACCTGCGTGGTCCCGTGTCAGTCACGATTGAGATTGATCAATCAGTTGGCACGGGTCGTATTGACGTTGACTCATCAGTTGTTAAAGCCGGTGCGAGCGAAATTGTGGCTCGGGTGATCTTGCCCGATGACCGCAAAATCACTCTCGGAAAAGACACTGTGATTATTGGTCGCCTCGCCGAATGCGACATTGCCTTTGATGATTCAAATGTGAGTCGTCGTCACGCCGAGATCAAGGCGCTCGCGGGCGGTTACGCCGTCAATGATTTGGGTTCAACCAATGGCACCAAAGTCAACGGTGTCACCATTACATTCGAACGGGCGCTTCGCGACGGCGACATTATTTCGGTCGGAAGTCATTCCATTCGTTACGAGGCCCAGTAAGCCGTTTCGCGGTTACCACACATGACTGATCAACTGCTCGGAGTCCTCAAGATTGTTCTCCTGCTCGCGCTCTATCTTTTCTTTGCTCGCGTGTTGTGGGCGGTGTGGAATGAAGTGCGAGTTCCCGCAATCAACAGGTCGGCTCAAGGGTCTGGTTCACCGAAAACAGTCACACCAATCTCCCCTGCCGGCGCAGTCAAGGTTTCACGCCCGTATCGTGTTGCCCGTATGAAAGTGATTTCTCCCGCACCACTTCGAGGATTCACTTTTACCCCCGAACAACCTTTCACCATTGGTCGCAGCACCGACAACGACATGTGTCTTGACGACGATGAGTTCGCAAGTACTCACCACGCACGTTTCGTCACAAACGATGGCCGCACCTACGTTGAAGATCTCGCGTCAACAAATGGAACTTTCGTCAATAACAATCGAATTGATCAGATCGTCAATCTCAAAATTGGCGACCGCGTACAAGTCGGATCACTCATCGTTGAGGCCATCAAATGATCCGCGCAACATATGGTGCATCCACGCACGTGGGTCAAGTGCGCGATGGAAACGAAGACAATTTCGTCACCATTGAAGGTTTGTACTTTGTTGCCGACGGAATGGGCGGTCATAGCGCCGGCGAAGTTGCCAGCGAAATCGCTGTGCGCATTCTTCAAGAGGTCTATACCGATCCCAAAGTTCGTGTCTCATCGCCTGGTTTATTGGCTGACGCAATTTCGACAGCGAACACCGCGATCTTTATGGAAGCAATGCACGATGCTTCAAAGACCGGCATGGGAACGACGCTCACTGGTCTGGCCGTCACTAATGCGCCAGACAATCAGATCGTTGTTGCCAATGTCGGTGACAGTCGAACATATATGTGGCGTCATGGTGAACTTCGTCAAGTCACTAAAGATCATTCACACGTGCAAACTTTGGTTGATCGTGGTGCCATTACTCGCGCCGAGGCACGGGTGCACTTTCAACGCAACATCGTGTTGCGCGCCATGGGAATTGAATCATGGGTTGACATCGACACCTTCCCTTTGACCGTTGAAGATGGAGATCGCTTCATTATGTGTAGCGATGGCCTAGTTGATGAGGCCGATGACGACGAAATCGAAACCGAGATACGTTTATCAGTTTCGGTTCAAGATCTCGCTGATCGCTTAGTCGATCTTGCGAATCGCAACGGTGGTCGCGACAACATCACCGTTCTCGTCGTTGATTTTGCTGTGAGCGATGAAGTTGTCGAGACAGTTAGCGAAATTGTTGCAACCCTTCCCATAGTTGAGCTACCTACTGGCACCGAACCAGTAATCACCGAAGAAATCGCGATCGTCGTTTCAGAGCAAACACCTGACATCGCTTCCTCACGACCGTCACGATGGTTCACTGTTGCGACTTATGCGATGTGGTTGGCATCGTTAGCAATCACCGCAACGGTGATTATTTCGGCCATCACATCGAGCCAGTGACCGACACCAACAATGTGATCGCCGCTCGACGGCGTTCTACCGAATTCCGTCTTGTACTCATGGCAGGAATCATTACTGCAGGTGCGTACACACTTGCCTCACTCGGTCAAAACTCGGTGATCCCTCCGCGCATCTTGCCTTTTTTGGCTGCATTGCTTTTGGTTTTAATGTCAGCACAAATCGGAGTGCGTTGGTTGGCTCATGGAGCCGACTCGACTTTGTTGCCCGTGGCAACTCTCTTGAACGGCATCGGCTACGTGATGATTGCGCGTCTCTCTGAACGACTCGCCGGTTTACAAACAACCTGGACCTTCGTTGGTGTGGCCGCGTTTATCGGGGTTCTCTTTGTCGTTCAACGTGTCAACGATTTAGCGCGATACAAGTGGACGTTTTTCTTCTTTGGTGCCGGCCTTTTGCTTTTACCAATGGTCCCAGGTCTTGGCTTTTCATCAGGCGGTGCGCACATTTGGGTCAGCGTTGGTCCCATCAACTTTCAGCCTGGTGAATTTGCCAAAATCGCCTTAGCCCTGTTCTTTGCCGGCTACCTCGCCGATAATCGCGAACTCATTGCAGCGGGCACCTGGAAAGTTGGTCGCTTTTACTTACCCGAACCCCGACACTTGTTGCCACTACTTGCGGCATGGGGATTTTCAGTCGTAGTCATGGTCGGCCAAAAAGATCTGGGATCAAGTCTGTTGTTTTTCACCCTGTTCATCGTGATGGTGTGGGTGGCTACTGAAAAGACCAGTTTCTTGGTCATTGGTCTTGGACTATTTGTTACTGGCGCCACTGCTGCGTACTTCATGTTTGATCATGTGCAAACACGAGTCGCAATCTGGCTTGACCCATGGAGTCGCTATCAAGGTAAGGGTTACCAGATAGCGCAAGCGATGTATGCGCTTGGTAGCGGCGGAGTGAGTGGAACCGGCTTAGGTCTCGGCGATCCCACGCGAATCCCCGAAGCGAAGAACGATTTCATTTTCGCGGCGATTGGCGAAGAGCTCGGCCTCTTCGGAGCCACGGCAATTCTTATTGCTTTCCTGTTGATGATCGGAGCCGGACTTCGCACAGCAATGCGCACCACTCGCCCGTTTGAGAAATTGTTGGCGGTCGGACTCACCACAATTCTTGGAATGCAGGCCTTCATCATTATTGGTGGAGTCATTCGTGTCGTTCCCCTCACCGGAATCACACTTCCTTTTGTGAGTTATGGCGGTTCAAGTTTGGTCGCTAACTATGTCCTGCTCGCCTTATTGATTCGCGTGAGTGACAGTTCAGCTCGACGTTTGGGTGAAATTCCAGACGCTGCAACTTTTGGTGAACGCTTTGCTGCTCGACTTGCACAACGAAGAATGAAAAGACATCCAGAAGAACTTGAGGCGATGTCGTGAACCTACGTATTCGTCGCTTCGCAGTTGTTCTGATCGTGCTGTATGTCGTCTTGTTTGCGCAGCTCAATTTCATTCAGGTGGGTCAAAAAGCCACCCTTGATGCTGACGCGCGAAACACCCGTCAGACCGTGCGCGACTTTAACGATCCACGGGGCGATATTCGAACAAGCGATGACGTTGTCATTGCAACATCGGTTCGCAACGTGGCAGGTAGTGAATTTGATTGGCAACGAACATACCCCGAAGGCGATTTGTATTCGGCAATCACTGGCTATTTCACATTTGGTTACGGAGCAACTCAGATTGAAAAGGTTCAAAACGATGTTTTGGCCGGCCGCACCATTGAGCAACAAATCAAAGGTTTCCGTTCTCTCTTTAATGGTCAAGACACCACTGGCACTGTCGAAACCACAATCGATGCCGATATTCAACAGGCTGCCAAAGATGCTTTAGGAAATCGTGAAGGAAGTGTTGTCGTCATTGAACCCGCAACAGGTGCTGTCAAAGCGATGTGGAGTTGGCCAACATACGACACCAACCTGGTGGCGGTACAAGACAGCGCACTTGCCGGTGATGTTTTGAATTACCTTGATGACATACCAGGCAAACCTCTGTTGGCTAATGCCTACCAAGAGCGCTATATGCCTGGTTCAACTTTTAAAGTCATCACGGCTGCCGCGGCACTTGATGATGGGCTCATCACCAAAGAATCAACGTGGGCAGATGAAAGCGAATTCCTTCCACCGCAAACGATGGATCCGATTCAAAACTATGGAAACAAAGTGTGTGGCGGTGATTTGCCCGAGGTTTTTCGTCGATCATGTAACACCCCTTTTGCTCGCACCGCCATTGAGTTGGGTCCAGAGAAGATGGCCGCTGCCGCAACGAGATTTGGTATCGGTGAAACCATTCCTTTCGATCTCCCCCGTGCGACAAGTAGTCAATTTGGCGATGTCGAGTACTTCACCCAGAACTTGCCTCTTCTCGGAATCGGTGGATTCGGTCAAGGCAATACACAGATGGTTCCGTTACACATGGCCATGGTTGCGGCCTCAATCGCCCACGGTGGCGTGATGATGAAGCCGTATGTCATCGGTGCCACCTACGACCACGATGGAGGCGTACTGCAACGAACAGCACCCACTGTTTGGAAGACCCCCATGACACCTGCAACCTCAAGCCTCTTAACCGAGTTGATGGTAGGCGTGGTCAACGAAGGAACTGCAAAGTGCTGCATGCGCTTGGCCAACGGCATTCAGGCCGCCGCCAAAACAGGAACAGCTCAATTAAACGCTGCTGGCGAACCCGAACGGTCACACGCCTGGATCATTGCCTTTGCTCCGGCTGAAGCCCCTAAATATGCCATTGCTGTGATGCTCAAAGGGACCACTGCCGAAATCAGTGAAGGAACCGGCGGAACCTTGGCCGGACCAGTTGCCAAGAAAGTTCTCGACGTCGCACTTTCTCAGTGAGCCACGCGAGAAACGACTCTGAGCAGGGGCGACAGTCTCAAGGTCGTCAACCTCGGTAGCCTGACTTGAGTTATGTCGGACAACAGCGCAGTGATATTGAACGATCGTTACGAAATGCAACAGCGCATCGGTCGCGGTGGCATGGCCGACGTCTACCTGGCACGCGACATCTTGCTCGATCGCCTCGTTGCGATCAAAGTGCTCTTCCCCGAATACGCAACCGACCCGGCCTTCGTCGAACGATTCCGTCGCGAAGCACAGTCTGCAGCCAATCTCAATCACCCCAACATCGTGAGCGTGTACGACTGGGGTCGTAGTAATAACACTTACTTCATGGCTATGGAATATGTTCCTGGTCGCACTTTGGCCGAAGCTCTTCATGATGTTGGCCAGATCACTGCGATGAAAGCTGCCGAGGTTGGTATCGAAGTTGCCGCTGCCTTGTCATTTGCTCATCGCGGCAATGTTGTTCACCGCGACATTAAGCCTGGCAACATTCTCATCGGCTCTAATGGTCAGTTGAAAGTGGCCGACTTCGGTATTGCTCGCGCTCTCGGTAGCGCAGCCGACAGCAACCTGACTCAAGTTGGCGCAGTGATGGGAACTGCTGCTTACTTGTCACCCGAACAAGCCCAAGGTGGTCAACCCGATCCGCGCAGCGATCTCTATTCGCTCGGCATCGTGTTATACGAAATGGTTGGTGGACGCGTTCCGTTCTCGGGTGACAACCCCGTATCCATTGCTTACAAGCAAGTGCACGAAGCACCACAACCACTCAATCAACTTGCCTCTGATGTTCCGCGAGCATTTGAAGCAATCGTTGCTCGACTGCTTGCCAAAGATCCCGATCTTCGTTATGCAACCGCCGAAGCCGTTCGCGACGATCTCCGCCGTTTCAGAGATGGAATTCCGGTACAGGCATTGGCCGATGCGCTGAATCGACGCAACGGTGACCCGACTCCTATCGGAACCGCCGCTCCGACAACGGTGATTCCTACTGGCCCCATGGTTGGCGGACCCGACGATGTTGCCGCTGCATCAACTCAAAGCATTCCAACGACAGCGATTCCGTCAACTCAGGCAACAACAGCACTGCCGCGAACAACTATCAATGCCAATCCCGATTTACCACCGGGCTACACCGCAAGTAACGCTGTTGTTTCGACCGACGACTTGCAACGCAAGCGCACCGCCATCGTCATCGGCGCTATTTCGGCCACAGTACTTCTGATTATTGGCGCAGTCATAGCCTTTCTCGCGTTGTCCGGTGGTTCAACTGTTGCCCCCAAAATCGCCGTCCCCGATGTCACTAACCAAGTTCTCGAAAATGCCGTCACAACCTTAAAAGACTTAGGTTTCGAAGTCGTTCCTGTTGCCGAAGAAACAACCACAGTTGATACCAATGTTGTGTGGAAACAAGTCCCTCTGCCGGGCGAAGAAATTAGTAAGGGTGACACGGTCACGATTGTCTACAACCCGTCAAACGCGCCAATGGCTGTGCCGAACTTGGCTGGTTTGACAATTGAACAAGCGCGCACAGCATTACTCAATCTCGGATTAACCATCGGAGTCATTACTCAGCAAAATGATCCCACTGCTCCGGCCGACACCATCATTGCATCAGTTCCTAAATCTGGTGAACAAGTATTGGGTGGCGCAACGATTGATCTGATTGTCAGTCAAGGAAGTGGCGTTGTTGAAATTCCGAACGTTCAAGGTCAAACTTCTCAAGCGGCACGTTCAGTTCTTGAAGGCGAACCATATAAATTCTTGATCACCGTTGTTGAAGAAGCCAGTACCACCGTTGAATCGGGCCGAGTTACCCGCACCAGTCCAACTATTGGTGCCGATACAACCAAGGGTTCAGCAGTCACGATTTATGTCTCAACAGGTCAAGCCACAATTGCGGTTCCGTTGGTATCTGGTCTCACCGAGGCTCAAGCCCGCGCGAAACTCACATCGTCTGGATTCATTGTCAAAGTTGAGTACATCGAGGTCACGACTGGCAACGCCAACGATGGCCGAGTCATTGCTCAAGACCCGAGCATGAATGTTCAGTCAACTCCCGGAAGCCAAGTGCTTCTCAAGGTTGGTAAGGCCATTGCTGCGACAACGACTGTCGCTCCAACGACCACTACGCCAGCAACAACCACTACGCCAGCAACAACCACTACGCCAGCAACAACAATCCCTACCCCAACGACTCTTCCTACGCCCTAATTATTTGTGCGTTAGTTACTGGCAGTTCTGCAAGAAGTTGCGCAACATGTCGTGACCAGATCCGGTCAGAATACTTTCAGGATGAAACTGCACACCTTCGACAGGCAGTGTCTTGTGTCGTACACCCATCACAATTCCGTCAGCAGTTGATGCAGTGACTTCAAGACAATCAGGCATCGACGAAGGTTCAATCACTAATGAGTGGTAACGAGTTGCAGTCACAGGATTGGTCACTCCAGCAAAGACGCCAATGTTGCGATGAGTCACTTCGCTCGTCTTGCCATGCATCAACTCAGGCGCGCGAATAACATTTCCGCCAAACACATGGCCGATGGCTTGATGACCTAAACACACCCCAAAAACTGGAATTCCTTTTTCAGCAAAGGGCACAATCGCTTCACAAATGATGCCAGCGTCTTCAGGACGTCCTGGTCCGGGCGAGAGCAACACCCCATCAACATCAAGTGCGAGAGCCTGCTCGAGGGTCAAGTCGTCGTTGCGATAGACCACTGGCTCGGCGCCAAGTTCGCCCAAGTATTGGACCAAGTTATAAACAAAGCTGTCGTAACTATCTAAAACGAGCACCCGAGTCACCCCCATAGCCTGCCAGCAAAACCTGCCAGTCGGTGTGGTCGCACGACATTCGAGCGCGTACACTCGTCTGTCGTGGCACCTCCGAAACGGACAACAAGCGGACGCACGACTCCCAAGGGCACTCGTCCCGGCGAGTCCCGTCCCGAGACCCCTACTCATAACGAACACGGAGTCGCGGCGTCGACGCGTTATACCCCACCAGTACCGAAGTACGCCAAAGTCAGCCCGCGTTGGGTGCCGATCTTGATGTTCGCCTTATTCATCCTTGGCGCACTCATCATTTTGCTGTATTACTTGGGCGCCGTACCTGGTGGCCGCAGTAACTATTACTTGGTTCTCGGCCTCGGATTTATCTTGGGTGGTCTCTTTACCGCCACTAAATATCATTGACCTGAAATTCTGGCCCTCTCGGCCATTCTGAGCAGGTCTTTGTCAGGTTATGAGTATTTCCCCAGCCTGTGGACAAATCAGGGGATAGTCACATCAATGTAACTTGTCATTCACCTTGTGAATGTGTGATCAATCACTCAACGGGGGCAACAAAGTCCATGTCTTCCATGCAGTGGCGCGGCGCCACTGGGTCTTCTTCTGGAGCCATGGTCATACGTATTTCAACCCCACACAAACTGCAGCGATAGCGCACATTGACCTTGCGCAACTCACCCTCAGGTGGTGGGGCGGGCAGAGGCGTGGTCATGCTTCGAAGCAATCCCACTCCGACACGCCACACAAAGAAAAATATGAAGACAGCCCCGAGAAACCAAATGACTCCGGCAAAGTCAATAGCCAGCATTGCTATGAGCGACATCAAGAATCAGCCAAGGCGTTCAATGATGGTGGCGTTGGCCATGCCGCCGCCTTCGCACATGGTCTGGAGACCATAACGACCACCCGTGCGCTCAAGTTCATTGAGCAATGTGGTCATCAATCGTGCACCTGAACATCCGAGGGGATGGCCAAGTGCAATTGCTCCACCATTGGGGTTCACGATGTCCATATTGGGATGGAACTCTTTTTCCCAAGCCAAAACAACTGAAGCAAATGCTTCGTTGATTTCAACAATGTCAATGTCAGACATCGACAACTTGGCGCGTTCAAGAACTTTACGAGTAGCTGGAATTGGTGCAGTCAACATGTAGCGCGGATCATCGCCTGCCAGCGAGAAGTTCACAAAACGGGCACGAGGTGTGAGACCAAGCGCACGGCACTTTTCTTCGCTCATGATCAACAGTGCTGCTGCACCATCGGTGATTTGCGAAGAGTTGCCAGCGGTGACACGACCACCTTCGTCCTCGGGACGGAACGCAGTCTTCAATTTTGCGAGGCTTTCCATAGTGGTTTCTCGCAAGCCTTCGTCCTTGGTCATCATGTTGCCTTCAGAATCTTTGACCGGCAAGATTTCACGCTCAAAACGACCTTCTGCAGTTGCGCGTGCGGCGCGTGATTGCGACTGCACACCAAAACGGTCCATATCTTCACGACTAATGCCCCACTTATCAGCAATCATTTCAGCCGATACACCCTGAGGCACAAGCCCACCCTGAGGCTGATAGCGAGCACTCACCATCGGACCAAAGGGCCAGCCGTATTTGCCATCAGCCATCGAAGCGCCCATCGGAACGCGAGTCATGACTTCAACACCCGCAGCAACAACGACGTCGTATGCACCAGCCATGACACCTTGCGCAGCGAAGTGGGCGGCCTGTTGTGATGAACCGCACTGACGATCAATCGTGGTGCCGGGAACACTCTCAGGCCAACCTGCTGCCAATACTGCGTTACGACCAATGTTGGTTGACTGCTCACCGGTCTGCATCACGCAACCCATCACGACGTCGTCAATGATGCCCGGATCAATACCCGTGCGCTCAATAAGTGCGTTCATCGTTTCGGCCATGAGGTCAACAGGATGCCAATCTTTCAATTTGCCGTTTCGGCGACCGAGTGGTGTGCGGATGGCATCGACAATGACTGCGTTAAACATGGTGTCTCCCAAAAGATCTTCTACTCCTTCAGTCTGCTGTGTCGAGCTTGATCAAAACGAATTTTGGTCATGGGACTTTGGTAACTCAACTGGCTACGAGAAAGCGTTCAGCGACCACCAAAGATCCGGAACCGAATCGGCTGGGAAAGCGACAATTCCAAAACGAAATCCCGGTTCGGGGGTGCGGGCGTTATAACTCGCCAATTCAGCCGCAGCGTCATGATCAATGTCGAGTCCCGTTAAAGCCAACGACACCAAAGGTGACTCAAGGGAACTCAGAAACTCTTCGTGACCAATGGTTTGCAGTTGAGTTGCCAGTTGTACCTGCAATTGGCGAACCTTTGCTTCATCGGGTTCATTAAATGGAGTCACCACACTCACAACCTGCGCTTCAGGTTGTGCTGCCAATAATGAAAAGGCTGTCCCAGTGTCACAAACAAACCACAGAGTTGATGCCTCGTCTGTAAGTGCACGATCACCAAAGACCCATTCAGTACCTGGTTCGATTCCGTTCGGTATTCCACGCTCTTCAAGGTCGTACACAAGTGCCGGATACAGACCGACTAGTCCGCCGTCACCCAACTTCAGCATGATTGGGCCGTCAGTCGGGGCAGTCCTATGAAATTCAACAGCCTGTTTGATGGCGAGGTGCACGTTGTCGGCATCTGATGTACTTGTCTTATTATCGACGACCGGCAAAATCGCACCGACAATATTCAAAACAAACAGACCTATTGCCACGACAGTGATCATGGGTTGTCGGAATTTCGTGGTGTTGGCAAGAACGACACCCGCTATCCATGCGAATACAAAGATGACAATGATTGAACGCCAAAGAACGACATACGGGAACAAATAACCGCGCACTTGCGCGACCGCAAAAGTGCCGGCGACCAACATCGTCCAGATCAATGGTGCTGAATATAAATATTGACGACGAGGCGATTCTTCAGCAGATCGCCATACCCACACAGTGGTCGCGATGAGGGCCAACGCCACACCGATTAACCACGTCAATGAACTAGATGGGGCTTCACCAATAAGCCCAACCTCTGATGGTCCTGCCAACCAAGATGCTTCAGGACTCATTTCAAACGACATCACATGTAGCGCACGACTGAGGCCAATTGAAGGTTCGTTGGTCGTCACGAAATAGTGAGCAAGGTCTCCTAAATTACGAACTGCTTCTCGGAGATGAAAAAGATATGGAGTAAAGAGCAAGACCGCGGTGGCGATCGGACGGGTAATGGATCTTTGGTTTCCTCCGGTCCACCAAAAGACGAAACAAGCCACTAAGCCAACCAGCCCCACTATGGGCAGATATCCAACGTGTATTTGAACGACAACCGAAGCCGACACCCACATCAACCACATCGACGCCCGATCGCGCTCGGTGACACCAAGAGCGGCAAACACAAAGAGAATGAAAAGCGGAAGAGCGAGATACGGAGTCCAAGCATCAACGCTGGCAATGCGACCGACACTGACCCAACAGGCAAGCAAAGCCGTAACACCTAATGCACTCCCCCAGGTTCCGCGCAATCGATGTCCCAACCATGCAATCGCCACAAGTAATGCACTGGAATACAACGCGACTCCAGCAAATAGGCCCCACGCTGCTCCACCAGATAGCCAATGAAATGGGGCGAAAATATAGAAAATTAAGGCTCCTAGATGATTCCACCCGTGCCAACTGTATTGACCCACTGAAGGAAATGAACCAGTCGCCGCGTCTTTGACAAGCAAGGCAAAAACTGCTCGATCGCCCACCAAGATTGCCCCACCGCGCAATGCATTAACCAAAGCAACAACTATCGGAATGATTCCAAAAGCGGAAATGACTAACCAACGCGGAACGCGCTTGAACCGATTCATCGAGCAAATTTCCTGGTTCACTTTTTGAATGGAGACACTTTTGTCAGCGCACGAACCATGGTGCTGACTTCGGTTTCGGTGAGACCACTCGCAAACTCCCGTTGAATTGCTCGCCTATAAAGAATGTTCGAGTCGCGCCAGACCAATCGTCCCATACGTGTCAGTCGCACCATGACCGCCCGATTGTCTTCAACGGTTGGAGCCTCTTCTCGGGTGACATACCCACGCTCAACAAGTGAATCAATACGACGCGACAAGCTACTTGGGACCGCCGAAAGTATTTCGCACAACTCTTTGACTCGCATCTGGTCGTTACTCTGAGCAAGAGCGGCGAGTAAATCAAATTGTGGCAAAGCTAAGTGAAATTCGTCGAACATCTCGGCTTCAATGCTGCGCGAAACTACCTCACCGACAGTTTGAAATGCCCGCCACAGGGCAACACGTTCAGCATCAAGACGAGGCACTGCAAAAGACTAACCAATTGTCAGTGCGTTGTCACGAGATTGTTCAGGTTGCAACAAACGTTGATGCCAACTCAAGTGCTTGTTCCCATGTGGCACGCTCGGCCAACAACTTTCGAAATGGCATGAGTTGTTTCGGACGACTGACGCCGAGAGCAGCTTTCAAGTACCCGTCTTTTTCATACAGCGCAACGAACGAACGGTCTTCAGGTGTGCCGACCACAATATGAGCAGTCTCGTCTCCGTTGGCGCGGCCCAAAAATTGAATCCGCGCACTGAATTGATCACTCCAGAAAAATGGGACAGCTGAATACGGTTTGGCTTGCTCACCGCGCGATACCGCAAGCAGGTTTGATGCCGCGGCAGCGCCCTGCTCAGATGCGGTCGTCCAGTGTTCAACGCGCATTTCTTGGTCGTACAGATTGTTGAACCAGCGACAGACATCACCTGCTGCGTAAATGCCAGGTACACCAGCATTGAGGGTGGTGTCACACACAACACCATCGCGTAACTCAAGGTGGGTATTTTCGAGCCATTGCGTGGCGGGGACAACGCCGATGCCGACGACGACCACATCGGCGGGAACAACTTCACCATCATCTAATGCGACACCGCCGACCGCACCAGGATTAGCTTCAACGAGTCCGGCAACTTTGACGTTGAATCTCATTGACACACCGTTGTCTGCGTGTACCAGTGCTGCAGCATGGCCCATCTCGGCACCGAGACCCCGCATCATGGGAGCAGGTGCACCTTCAAGAACCGTTACCTCGCACCCACGAGTCTTGGCAGTCGCTGCAACTTCAAGTCCGATGAAGCCGGCGCCAATCACAACAACCCGAGCACCTGGGTTGAGGTCGGCTCGTAAGTTCAACGAATCGTCGAGAGTTCGCACAACGTGTACGCCGGTCCAATCGGGTTGATTTGGCAACTTGCGAACTCCCGAACCGGTGGCGATGATCAAACCATCGAAAGCGACTGTTTCACCCGAGGCCAAGGTGATGATGCGAGTAGTTGTGTCGAGCGACGTCGCTGCCGAGCCCAATTTCCAATCAATGTTCAGTTTGTCGAGGTCTTCGGGTTTACGCAGCGAGATGCGGTCGGCTTCCCATTCACCCGAGAGAACTTTCTTCGAAAGTGGTGGACGATCGTAGGGTTGGCGATCTTCCGTGCCGACGATGATGATTCGGCCTTCGTATTTTTCAAGCCGCAAAGTTTCGGCTGCTCGCAAACCAGCCAGCGACGACCCAACAATGACCACAGTGTTCAATTCACTCACGCCTTAACGGTACCCACAGTTGTGATTCTGGTGTCAATTTCTTCGCTAATACCAACTTAAACGACACCAGAATCTCAGGGGAAAGAGACGAGGTTGACGCTCGGGTCAAGTTTGGATTCACCGTTCCAGCGATACGCCTTGAGCGGTCCGCCCTTGCCGGCGCTGTAGTCGACGCACATGGCGTGGTCAGAAATGATTTCGTCGTTATCGGTGCACCAATAGTGCCCAAAGAAAAGTGGAATGGTGTCGCCATATGGCTTGGGATTGCCAGAAGGTATCGGCACAGCTGGTAATTGAGGGAATGGTGTTCCGTCAACAGCCTTGCAATTATCGGGAATGCGAGCAGCAACGTCAAACGTCGATGCTTGATGATCCCACCACGCATAACGCGCGCTACTTCGCACAATTTCGTCTTTGTCCTTGTATTTAAAACCATCAGGCATCTTGATTTCGGGACCTTTGATCAAAATCTCAAGATCGTGATAGTCCGCATGACCCCTCTTGCTCATCGTGACCATCAACTCGTCAGTCACGGTGTTGTTCGGCCCCAACTTAGGGCGGAGTCGATCCATTGATGCAGGATCCCAACATGCATGAATGATTCGTAACCCATCAAGTTCAAGCCACAGTGGGATTGACTTGAACCATTGAATGACTTCACGATGGAGTTCTGAACCCTCAATGACAGCTTCCAAGAATTTCTGGTGTTGCCCAAAGTTTTTGGCTGCCCATTGGCCTTGGTGGGTACGAAGGAAATCCCCTGGCTTATTTGGATTCGGTGTTGCATATGCAATGGCGTTGAACTCATGATTGCCCATCACGATGTGAGCATGGCCGCCTTCGACCATTCGTTTGGCGATCATCACCGAATCAATTTGCCGAGGTCCACGGTCAATTAAGTCGCCAACAAAAATCACTTTGCGTTCTGCGTGCTGCCAAGTTCCGTCAATTTCCTGATAATCCATGAGGCGTAGGAGGCCTTCAAGTTTGTCGGCATGTCCATGAACGTCGCCGATGATGTCGTAACTCTTGTGTGCTTCGCCCATGGCCTAACCTCTTGATTCTCGGTGAAAATTACTAGAACTCTGTGATTCTGGTGTCGTTTAACTCGCTATTACCAACTAAAACGACACCAGAATCACAAACATCACCTGACGGGAGTGGAGTTGAAGAGTTGCAACAGCCAACCCGGCAACATGTCGACTTCCAAAACCATTTCGTTATTGGCTGCAGTGTCAACAAATTCGACACCTTTGGGCATCTCGTCAATTGGTAAGTGACCATAAAAGTCCTCGATCCACAGAACTCGGCGTCCTTCTTTGAGCGCCGCCTCGGCCAAGTCATATGCCGCCGCTGCTTTCCAATCAACAAAGCGACTTCTGGTTCCGTCGTCCACAACTGGTAACGAATCAATGCCAAGGTGTTCGGCGATTTCGTCATTCGCACGATGACGCCAAGTGGTGCACCAGTGCACCTCGGCAACGTCGGTGAGTTGTCGGACTAGCCATCCCATGTAGTCGGGAATGTGCACCGTATGGCCATGGCTATAGACCTGGTCAATGCCCCAGTCACGGTCGAGGCCGCCGAGAGCGTTTAAGTCATTGATGACTCCATCAATGTCGAGAAGGATAAGTGGTTGTGAGTGAAAGGTTGTGTTTGTCATACCTGTTAAACGCTCATTCCACACGAAAATGTGCGCGTCAGAAATCAAATACCGCAGGCAGAATGCATCTGTGAGTATTAATCCGATCGAAATCACCGACCCCGCCGATCCAAGATTGGCCGATTACGTCGGACTCAGCGATCCCGAGATCCGTCGCCACTCAGCTGACAGTCAATTCTTCATCTCTGAGGGAGTTGAGGTTGTTCGCCGCCTCGTTGTGTCAAGTATGCGTTTGCGTTCGATCGTGCTCTCGCCCAATCGCGTCGACATCATGACTCCCGCCCTTGCCAATGTTGCGTGCCCGATCTATGTCGCCGACCGTAAAGTCATGTCGAGCGTCGTTGGCTTTGACATGCACCGCGGAGTCGTCGGTTCGGCCCTGCGCCCTGATCCGTTAACACTCGATGATGTCTTGTCGCACCCGCCGCTGTACGGACCACGTCATCGCATCGCCATCCTTGAAGGACTGAGCGACCATGAAAACTTGGGAGCCGTTGCTCGATCGGCCAGGGCGTTTCATATCGACGCCATCGTGATTGATCCAACCTGTGCCGACCCTTACTTCCGACGCACGGTGCGGGTGTCGATGGGCGAAATTCTTTTTCTACCTATTGTGAATATGAACATTGCCGAAGCAATGTCAGTGGTCCGTCGCAAGAGTGGCTCTGTTCTTGCTTTCACTCCAAACCCCAAAGCTGTTTCTCTGCACGACTTCGTTGACACCAAGCCGGGTCCTCTTGCCCTCGTCTTTGGTTCAGAAGGAAATGGTCTGCCTGCCGAGACTCTTACTGCGGCCGATCATCAAATTCGTATCCCGATTGCTGATGATGTTGATTCGCTGAATGTTGGTCACGCTGCTGCTGTTGCTTTTGCTCTCACAACGCCGCGATAAGAACACCCGAAGCTCGCACTTCCGTAGACTTACCATGTGAAAAAACTCGTCGCAGTCATTGTTGCCCTCATCGCAATTTTGATGTCTCGCTCAATTGCGTTCGCAAGTGACGGCGACCTTGATACCTCATGGGGCGGCGATGGTGTTGTTGTCTCAACACACACCGATGCATCAGCGGCTTATGCCATAGCCAACTATCCTGACAATCGAGTATTGGTCGTTGGACCGGTCACAGATTCACCAACGTCACGAATTCTTGTCAATCGCTTCCTCGCTGACGGATCCGCAGACACATCCTGCAATGGAACCGGAGAATTTGTTGACACGGTCAATGACGCGGTTGCAAGTGATGTAGTCGTACTCTCCGACGGTTCATTCCTCGTTGCCGGAACAATCCAAATCAACAATAAGGGCGCTCTTTTTGTCGCCAAGTTCACAAGTACATGCAATCTTGATGGGACGTTCGGTACTGCAGGTATCGCTACCTACTCGGCGGGAGACAGCACAGCAGGAACGGCGTTGGCGATTCAATCAAACGGATCCATCGTTGTATCCGGTTACGAATACTTGACAGTTTCAGACGGCGGTGCGCAGCGAATTCTGGTTGTTCGGTTTACTACTTCCGGAAATCCCGATACTTCATTTGGTACTAACGGGCGATTTATGTCTTCGATTAATGAAGAAGGGCAGGCGCGGGATGTTGTGATCGACAGCAGTGGTCAAATCATTTTCGTCGGTTCAATTGTCGGAACATCAGCTCCCGATGCGGCCATCGTCGGACGCCTCACCAGCAACGGTTTACTCGATTCAACTTTTGCCACTCAGGGGTATCTGATAAACGAATTCAATGGCGACCCGCGTCTCAATGCAATTGCAGTTCGTCCAAACGGAAATCTTGTGGCGGTCGGTACTTATGGCGGTCCATTACCCAGCGCTCAACAGAGTCCCATCGTGGTGTGCCTGACACAAGCTGGTGCTTTTGATTCTGATTGTGGTGTCAATGGTTGGACATACTTACCAACCTTGAACATTGATGTCTACGCCGACGATGTATTCGTTACTTCAGATAACAAAATTTTATTGAGTGGAATGATTGATCCGTCAAACCCGTTCGTCATGCGTCTTAATCACAACGGAACTCCCGATAACGGTTTTGCAACATCAGGAACATGGCGAGGCGCGTCACTTATTGGTCGAATGTATTCGGTGACCATTCAAAGTGACGGACGTATTCTCGCTGCTGGCGGATTAGACACCCAAGGAACCATGAGTGTCGGTGTCGTACGTCTCGCCAACACTGTTGTCACACCATCGACAACAACTACGACAACGACTTCCACTACGGTCGCCCCTCTTGTCACAACTACATCTACAACGATTGCTGCCAATCAACTTCCGGCAACAGGTCGTGACGAAAATGGTTTGCTGTTTGCTGTTGCAGTCTTCGGAATAGGAATTCTGCTCATGGGCATGCGCCGACGAGCACTTCGTTAACTTCGCGCGTCGTCCCAATAATCTTCAGAACTCACTTGATCACCGTCAATATTGTGCAACGTCCAACCAGGAAAATCTCCGGTGGCGGTGAGACAGGTCCACTGAACCCATGCAACTGAATCTTCAACACCTAAGTCATTCACTGTCACGGTGCCACCCTCAACAGGTGACCACGAAGTCATCCGTTGATTCCAAAACGCGGTGATCACATTCAAACTCTGACCAGTTTGAGCGTTGCCCTTTTCGACAAGTGCAGCACTTGCAGCATTGGGTCGGCGGTCGGGTCGTATGCGCGCATACGACGGTGCGTCGACATAGTCGGCAACAAAACAGACTTTGCCCTCGCGCAATCGGTACATACTCTGCCCAGGTATCGGATATTCAACTCCGTCGACCGGGACCACCATGTTCCACTTAGCCCAGCCCACATGGGTGTCAGCGCACGTCTCCCAGTTCGCGAAGTAGACACCCATTTTGGGGATGACCTTTTCCATCTCCGACATGAATTCATGGATGGCCGCTTTGCCAACTTGGGCTCCAGCAAACGGGTCGTAGTAGATCGCGTCATCGGTGAAAAGTTCGACGAGTCGGGTGTACTTCTGGTCGTCCTCAACTTGACCAAATCGGTCGATGACTTCTCGAGCGAGCCTCATGGGAACAACTTATATCAGTTGAGCCTGACCAAACATTCGAAGCAACGAGTGGAGACGAGGGGAATCGAACCCCTGACATCTACCTTGCAAAGGTAGCGCTCTGCCAACTGAGCTACGTCCCCGTTACGGCTCTAACAGGTTAGCCGAAAACCTAAGATTTCCGACCTTTGTGACGATGAACTGTCGGCAATTCTGATGTCGCAACCTACTGTAGACACATGGCTCAACAATCAAATCCCGGTGGTCGTCCCGACCGTTTGAAATTCGGTACTTTCTTGGCACCGCACCACCCCGT
>WLMQ01000002.1 GCA_009700145.1 Actinomycetota bacterium | reverse complement strand
GTCGATAATGATCATTAATTCGTAAGCACGCATCATAAGCGTGTAACTCCCTTCGGTCACGGTGCCGGCCTATCCGACATCGGGGCCCCTGCTTGGGGCAGGGTATGTACTGACTCGGAAAGTGTATCGGGGTAAAAGCAGAACCTCACAAGGATGACTGTGGCAGGGGGGTGTTGCACAGTCGACCCAACTGTTGGGCCGTATTGGTCAACACAAGGTGGTCAATTGGTGATTAAGGGCGGGTCAGGCGCACAAATGAGGCGGCCAACAAGCCAACTCCCCACGACACGGCACCGTCGCGAGTTGTCACCGAACCACCCTCACGCAGGTATCCCGTCACGGCAGCTGGGCGAAATCCCTGGAAGGCCAGACCTGGTGACCCACCCTTGAGACCCCACCACACTGAAATCACACCAATGACCATGGTGGCAACACATACCGGTATCGCCAGAGTTTCTCGAGGCATTCGCGAGGCCAAGACCAGGGCAAAGACCGCGCTGAGCAGCAACAGCACACCGACTGCCGCCAAGGCAATAAACAGGTGCTGCATGATCCCAGCCACGCCAATTCCGGATTGATCACCACAGTCGACCATGGCTCGGGTGGGAGCAGTCGGGTCGTCATAAGGGAAAACCTGGAGCAGTTGACACGGGGTGCCATCGCTTAATTGTGGGAGCCCATCGACGAACTTCACCGAAAACTGCTCGGTCATTGACCCAAACAGCAAGAGACCCAAACAACTGATCAACACCAAAGCCAAGCCCGTAATGGCGTCTCGTTGCAAACGGCGACTGGCTTCGTAAGGCAGCCAACTACTGCGACGTGACTTTTTACGTCCTCCTGACCCGAGTTTCATCATGGTGTTAGCCCACTCTCCGATCACTTCGTTGGCCACCGATAGGAACCACTCGAACCAAATGATGCCACTTACATCCGCAGCATGCTTCAACAACGTATGCCGTGAACTCATCGGGTCGACGATGGAATTCGGCGAGTTCTTTGTTATCAGTGATGACCTTGCCGTGAGCTTGCAAGCGAGGACCAAATAGATAAGTCACGAGGACAACATTGGCGATCTCACAAATCGGACACTTCGTTTCGGTCTGCTTGCCAATTCCGCGAGCAGCCCGCATCAGTTCTGGGTGAGCATCACAGACTTCTTCTCGACCCAAACGGCCGCGGTGATATTCGTTGATCAAGTGGCGGCGCGCCATACGGTGATCAACTAACCCTGATCGCAGGGACGACACACCCCGTAAGGATCCTGTTCCGAAGGATTCGCGCGATGTCGACATTGTTTAAAGGTTACTCCGTGAATGTTCGGTCGTGAACTAACTTGACTTGGATTGGGTTGCCCACCATGCGTCAAGCCGGCGGCGAATTTCTTCTTCGCCGATGATTCCCTCTTCTAAACGAATCTCCAGCAAAAACTTGAGGGCCTTGCCGACCTCTGGACCCGCAGACAATTCGAGGTGTTGCATCACCGCCAGCCCATCCATTTCGGGGCGTATTGCCTTGAGTTCTTCTTTAGTGGCAAGTTCGACAATGCGCTCTTCAAGTTCGTCCATACGCTGCGCGAGGCGCGCTGCTTTTCTTTCGTTGCGTGTCGTGCAGTCGCATCGAGTCAGCACGTTGAGTTCGGTGAGTAACGGGCCAGCATCATTGACATAACGGCGAACTGCTGAATCAGTCCAACCCATTTCATAAGTATGAAAACGTAAATGTAAACGCACGAGTTCTGTAATCGCTTCAACGTCTTCATTAGGAAAACGTAAAGCAATCAGGCGCTTTTTGGTCATTTTTGCACCTTTCACATCATGCATGTGAAAAGTTGTTCCCTTACCTTCTTGAAATCCTCGAGTCGCTGGTTTACCAACGTCGTGAAACAACGCCGACAATCGCGTGATACGAAAGTCAAAATCATCGTGCGCATCACGCCGTACATTTTCAATGACAGCGAGGGTGTGCGTGAGTACATCTTTATGCCGATGAATCGGATCATTTTCTAAACGCATCGCTGGTAGTTCAGGTAAAAACTTGTCGGCCAGTCCGGTATCGACCAAAAACCACAAACCAGATGTTGGCGAATCGATGGTGATGAGTTTGTTGAGTTCGTCGCGAATGCGTTCGGCCGAAACAATTTCAAGACGATCTTTGAACTGCCGTACTGCCTCAACCAGTTCTGGGACCGGCGTCATGTCAAAGCGCGCAATAAAGCGGGCGGCCCGCATCATGCGCAATGGATCGTCACTAAAACTGATATCTGGATCAAGCGGAGTCCGTAGCGTGCGCGTCATCAAGTCGCTGGCGCCATTAAAGGGGTCAACCAAAGTGGGGGTGTCGCTGGTGAGCTCGAGGGCCATGGCATTGATCGTGAAATCACGGCGTGACAAGTCAATTTCAATTTCGTCGGCGTACTCAACATCGGGCTTGCGAGTTTCGGGGTGATAGGCCTCGGCGCGGTGCGTTGTGATTTCGTACACCCGGTCACCCTTGCGCGCCCCGATGGTGCCGAATTTTTCGCCCTGAGTCCACACTGCGTCAGCCCACCCGCTCAGCAGGCGTTTTGTTTCATCCGGTCGAGCGTTGGTGGTCGCGTCAAAGTCAATGTCGGTACTGGCATGTCCGCCTAATAGATCGCGAACCGTTCCGCCCACCAGATACAGCCTTTTGCCAGCTGCTCGAAAGAGAGCGCTGACATCAGATAGCTCGGCGAGCACAGGGGCAAAACGTTCGGGCACCACGGGCGTCAGGCTATGAGGTGGGCTCGGTACTTGGCGGGTAGTTTTACGCAACATTTGGCGACAAGAAGTGGTAGACGATGAAGCGATAGCCGTCTAGTGTTACTCATCAACTGCATCGAGTGAGTAGACAATCACCGAGCGATGCTCAACCCCGAGGAGAAATCATGTCCCCATCCGTTCAGTTCAATCGCCGCACCTTGTTGGCTGGCACCGGGGTCAGTGCCCTTGCCATGTTGATCGCTGCGTGTGGTGGCGACAATAAAGGCATGGCCGGAAATGGTTCGGCCGCTTCGGGTTCGTTGAAAGAGATCGACCTCTTGACCGTCGCTTTCCCCTCATCGCTTTCCAATCTGTACCCCGGCCAAGAAGCCGGAAACTTCAACTACTACGTGGCATGCCTCGTCGGCGAAGGCCTTGTTGCCCCTGACGGAACTGGCAAGTTGGTCCCAGCTTTGGCCTCAAAGTGGGAACAAACCTCACCCACGACCTACGTGTATACCTTGCGTGAAGGCGCCAAGTTCAGTGATGGAGTCCCCGTCACCCCTGAGGACGTCGTGTACTCAGTTGGCATCTCAAAGGACGAAGAAAAGTCCCCCAACATTGCCTACTACTGGGCCAACGTCGACAAGGCCGAAAAGACCGGCGACAACGAAGTGACCATCACTTTGGCCTCACCTGATGTGGCCTTCGAATGGGGTCCATGTGCCGCCAACGCTTTGTGGATCACCTCGCAGGCTTATGTCGAAGGTAATGGCGGCGAAATGGGAACGCCCAAGGCCCTGTTGTACGGCACCGGCCCCTACAAGGTCACCAAGTTCGAGCCAGACACCATGGTTGAACTCGAGCGCGTCGACACGTGGTGGGGCGGAGTTCCACCAGTCAAGACCGTTCGCATTGAATTCATCACCGAAGAAGCAACCCGCGTGTTGGCTCGTAAGTCGGGCGACATTGACTTGGCAATCAGTATCTCCCTTGATCAGTTGAGCCAATGGGAAAACACTGCCGACACATCGGTGTTATTTGCCCCCGACCGCAGCTACGTCGGCATTGACTTCAACACCGCAGTTGAACCCTTTGATGACATTCATGTACGTCGCGCCATTGCCTATGCCTGCGACCGCGCGACTGTCGTTGAAAAATTGCTCGTTGGTCATGGTGAGCCCGCAACTGCACTCATCACACCCGATCAGATTTCTTCGGTGCTCGGACTTGATGGTGCTCGCAAGGCTCTCAGGGACGTTCTTGACCTTCCGTTCGATCTCGACAAGGCCAAAGAAGAACTCGCATTGTCAAAGGTTCCCGATGGGTTCTCCACCAAAGTTGGCGTCTCATCGAGTGCTCCACAAGTCAGCCAGTTCTTCCAGTCGCTCGCCGAAACCGTCAAACCACTTGGCATCAACATTGAAGTTGAAGAGATGCCGGTTGAACAGTGGTACGACACAATTGGTTCAGCCGACTGGGGCTTGGCGTACATGTGGTACTTCAACGCCACCGGTGACCCTGCCGAAATGTCGTCATGGTTCTTTGGTGAAGGTAACCCCGCTTCATATAGCAATGACGCAGTTACCGAACTTATGGCTCAGGCCAAAGAAGAGGCCGATCCAGCCAAGCGCGTGGAGATTTTGATTGAAGCACAAAAGGCTGCACTCGCCGATATCCCGTACATTCCGCTGTGGTGGGGTGAGGCTGCAACGGCCATCAATAGCAAGTACACCATCGAGGACTTTGGTTCGTACTCACTGTTGTCGCCGTGGACACCGCGCATTCTCACCGTCGATTGACCCAACTACTTTCCCGTGGTGCGTTGACACGATTCATCATCGTTCGCCTTGCAGCCACGGGTCTGTTGTTGTTGGTACTGTCGTTTGTTGTTTTCGCACTACTACATCTCACACCTGGTGACCCTGCGCGCAACCTTGTAGGAGTTCGTAATGTGACGCCCGAATTGTTGCAGTCAATTCGCGATAAGTATCACCTCAATGATCCGTTCATGAATCAATACCTGCACTGGCTCGGCAATGTACTGCATGGTGATTTCGGTGAATCAATTCGCAACAACACCACGGTGACAACATTGTTGGCCGATCGAGTGATGCTCACATTGCAACTGTCATCGTTGTCATTTGCGCTGACTGTGATCGTTGCTGTTCCACTGGGCATTGCGGCTGCTTGGCGAACAGGTTCAGCGCTTGATCGTTCAATGAGTGCCGCATCAATTGTCGGCGTCGGAGCACCAACATACGCAGTTGGCTTGTTATTGCTCTATGTCTTTGGTTTATGGTTCAACATCTTTCCCGTCTACGGAAGTGGCGACGGAGGCTTTGACCGATGGTGGCATTTGGTTTTACCCGCGATCACATTGGCCAGCGGACTCGCCGCAATGGTTTTCAAACTGACTCGCACCGCCGTTGTTGCCGAACTCAATCAGGACTATGTGGCCTTTGCTCAAAGCCGTGGCTTGACACGTCGTCAAATACGGTCGCTCGTTTTGCGTAATGCCATGATTCCCGTTGCCACAAGTTTGGGTTTGGTCTTCGCATTTTTGTTCGGCGGAACAATCTTGGTCGAAGTTACTTTTGCACTTCAGGGAATTGGTTCATTACTTGCTGGCTCGGTGACTTTTAAAGATCTTCCTGTCGTTCAAGCAATCACCTTGCTCACCGCTACTGTCATTGCGCTCACCGCACTGGCGGTTGACATTTTGTACTACGCGGTTGATCCTCGAGTTCGCAAACGAGGTATGCAATGAAACTCCGAACGAATCGCAAGCCAGTGGTTCCAATTGTCACGGGTATTCCGCTAGCAATCATTGCAATTTTCGTCATCGCATCACGCTGGATCGTGCCTAACGCGACGCGGCAAGACATCATGACTGGCGTAACCTCGCCAGGAACTGCTGGTCATCTCTTCGGCACCGACCAACTGGGTCGTGACATTGGCCAACTTGCTATTGCTGGTGCTAGCTCTGCTGTCGTCGGACCAATTGTCATCGCACTTGGATCGATGATGATCGGGATTTTGCTAGGAACATTCGCTGGTTACATGGGTGGTTGGCTCGACTTGTTGCTGTCTAAGTACGCCGACTTGCTACTCGCGCTACCAACAACACTTGTGGCACTCGTTGTCACTGGTCTTGTTGATGGTGGTTACTGGGTAACCGTTTTAGTACTGATCATGTTGTTTTCGCCAACCGATATTCGAATGGTCCGTGGATCAGTCATTGCACAAACAAGTCGACCATATATCGAGTCCGCAAAAGTTTTGGGTCTCGGTCGACTACGCATCATGTTCAGGCACATCTTGCCCAATGTTTTACCGGTGGCCTTTTCAACGATGTTGCTCAACGTTGCCTTTGCCTTGGTATCAATGTCGGCCTTGTCATTCCTCGGACTCGGCGTCGGTCCCGGTGTCCCCGACTGGGGACGTCAACTGAGTGACAGCCGTAATCTTCTTGATCGCAACTGGGGTTCGCTGGTGTTGCCGGCAATGTTGATCATTATCACTGCTGCCGCCATCAACCTTTTAGGTGACTGGTTGCAAGAACGCTATGAAGAAAGTTCGGTGCCTCGATGAACCGTGGGCTTTCTCTCAACAACTTGGTGGTCACAGGTCCGGCCGGACTCATAGTGACTCGCATGGATCTGCATGTTGAACCGGGTCAAACAGTCGCCCTAGTTGGAGAGTCTGGCTCGGGTAAGTCGATGACGGCAAAGGCGATGACTGGCTTGCTACCACGAGGAGTCACAGCCACAGGAAGTCTTCAACTCGATGACATCACTGTTGATCTCGCACTCGGACCACAAGCACTCGCTGGTCTACGTGGTCAATACATCAGTTTGTTATTGCAAAACCCCTTTACTAGTTTGAGTCCGGTACATCGTTGTGGTGAGCAAATTACTGCCGCGCTTCCCCCCGACTTACGCCGATCAAAGGAAGAGATTCGTCGACGTCTTGATGAAGTTGATCTTCCCGAGCGCGTGGCGCGGCAATATCCCTTTGAATTGTCGGGTGGAATGCGTCAACGAGTGGCTCTGGCGGCAAGTTTGGCAAGCAACCCACAGATCTTGATCGGTGATGAACCAACTACCGCTCTTGATGTCACCACTCAACGAGAAATGCTTGATCTTCTTGAGCGTATTCAACGTGAACGCGATATGGCATTGCTCTTGATTACTCACGATCTTGGTGTTGCTCGCGAAAGAGCCGACAAGATCTTGGTGATGTACGCCGGAAGACTCGTTGAGTCGGGTGAAGGCGCCGATGTCTTCGCACATGCTCAGCACCCTTACACCGCGGGCTTGCGTGACAGTGATCCACCTCTTGAACATCGTCTTGTCGAATTACCGGCAATTGCTGGATCGGTTCCGCGACCATGGGAAGTGGCAGTGGGATGTGTTTTTGCTCCTCGTTGTGATCGTGCCGACGATCGATGTCGTAACGAAGCCCCCGAACTCGTAGGAACAACATCACAAGTTGCTTGCTGGAAACCCATTGCACTGACCGACGCGTCTCATCCAATTCAAATTGCGACAGATGTGCAAGCGCAAAACACCGACAACGATCTCGTTGTCATCAGAGGCTTAAGCAAACGATTCTCATCTTCTGCTCCACTGGCATTAGACAACGTTGATATTTCTATTCACTCAGGCGAAGCTGTTGGAATCGTTGGTGAGTCTGGATCGGGCAAAACAACTTTGGCCCGTTGCCTGATCGGGCTTGAAAGTTTTGATTCAGGGGATATCTCATGGTCGATCAACACTCCGATGGCGCAACGTGCGCAGATTGTTTTTCAAGACCCCACGTCTGCCCTAAATCCAGCGATGACGATTGGAGCAACCTTGGCCGAAGCATTGCGGGCTGGTCAACGTTCCAAGGCTGAAGTTGTCGCATTACTTCAACTAGTCGGGCTGCCATCTGAATATATCAATCGTCGTCCCAATGGATTATCAGGCGGCGAACAACAACGTGTCGCAATTGCTCGAGCGATTGCACCACGACCAAAATTATTGATTTGTGACGAACCGGTCTCATCACTCGATGTTTCTGTGCAAGCACAAATTCTGAATTTGATGAACTCACTACTCAAAGATCTCGGTATTGCGCTGTTGTTTATTACCCATGACTTGGCAGTTGTACGCCAAGTCGTCAGCCGGGTCTATGTCATGAGCAATGGTCGGGTCGTTGAATCAGGAAATATGGAAAATGTTTTGCAATCTCCTCAGCACGAATACACACGTCAACTCTTTTCATCGGTGGCAGGAAAATGAACATTAAAAATCAACAGAATATTGAACATATTCACAGCACGACTGATGAAAGCACGGTTGTTCGTCGGAGTGTGGCGCACAATATGCGTAAGGTTCGGCTATCCCGCGGACTCAGTTTGCGCGATCTTGCGACACAAACGAATCTCAGTACTGCACTCTTGTCACAAATTGAGCGCGCCGTGGCGAACCCCACTGTCGTAGCACTCACTCGAATTGCTGTCGCACTCAATGTGAGTTTCGCTGACCTGACCCGTTCAACAGTGATTGAAACCGAAGTCATTCGGGCCGAATCAACCGACTCTGAAAATCCGCGTGCTCGAATGTTGTTTGCCATGATGCAACGCCGGCGATTCGATATTTCTGAAGGCAAACTGCCAGCCCATCAATCGGGAGTCTCGAGTGATCACGGCCAGCAATCAGTTGAGTACGCATATGTCATTTCTGGGGCAGTCACCTTGACTCTTGGTGACGACAAGTATGAATTGGGAGAACATGATGCCATTCGTTTTTCTTCTGAAATCTCTCATGCCTACAGCACGGGTGACTTGCCAGCGATTCTCCTCACAGTGGTGAGTTACGACGATGAATGACAATTCGATCACAGCACGGTACTTGGCCAACCGAGCGCCCGTCTCGGCCCATCTCAGTGAAGATCAGTTGTCGATTGTGGTCAACACTGCACAAATTCCCCTGGATTCTGATGCGGTTGTGAATCAATCGTGGGCAATCAACATTGCGACTGGACATGAGTCCGCCGCACCTGAGGTTGACCCCGATATCAAAAAGTACGCACCAAACGATGAGCCAGTGGTTGTCTCGCCGAACAAAAAGTTCTTATTGATAGCTAAAGGTCGCGGTTCAACAGTTGATGTCAACCAGCCGTATCGCTGGACGCGATCAATTCGAAACTTTGATGCCATTGGTGCGATTGACAACCCTCCCCAACTTCAAGTTGTTGATCTCACAACTGGAGACTCACGCTGGATTACCGACGACGGTTGGCGTTGGTCGTCGGCTCGTTGGTCACCGAACAATGATCTTGTCTTCGCCTGTCGATCTCTTGACCCACTCGAGCAGGATGGTTATCAATACGCCAACGTGATTACCCTCGATGGCACTGTTCGCCATCTTGCGATTCCGGGCGGCCGATCAATTGTCGGAACCTGGTTGGCCGATGGACGATTGGCAGTTCTCATTGCGAGTCCGCAAGGTGATCCTCCAGGTAGCCAGGCCCGTCTATACATCATTGATGGGGATGACTCTCACATCATTGATGTCCCGAATCTTTTTGGTGATGTCTATGGAGATCAGCCAGCAGAACTGGCCGATATCTATGACCACATCCTTCTCGCCCGTCCTGATGGCTCGCTCATTATTCGAACCGGATCACGTGGCCGAATGGGAATCGCTCTGATAGATCCAAATCAGTCTGGTCCTGATTCATTCCAAGTTCTTGTTGTTGGCGACCGCTGTTGTTCACCTGTTGCAACAACGTCAAGTGAATTGATCTTTACTACTCATTCCTCAACATCGCCGGTCGAGCTTGTGGTTTTTGACTATGCAACAAAAACCGAACGCCAATTAACCAACTTCAATCAGGTTGATGACATGCCACTAGTTGTGCGTCGATTCTCGGTTGCAACTCCTGACGGTTTCAACCTTGATGCGTGGTTCTTGTCTGCTCATGAAGTCACTCACCCGCTTCCAACGGTGAGCATTATCCACGGTGGTCCACACTTCACCTATGGCGAAGCATTTTCACTTGATGCTCACGCCCTGTGCGCAGCGGGCTTTGGCGTGTTGTACACCAACGTGCGCGGATCAACTGGCTACGGCGATGCGTTTGCTCACGCGGCTCATTCAAATTGGGCTGAAGGTCCAGCGAACGATCAACTTCTCGTCATTAGTGATGCAATCAAACTGGGTTTGGCCGACGAGAAGAAACTTGGCATCGCTGGAAATTCTTACGGTGGATATCTCTCGGCATGGCTGGCTTCAACTACGTCTCGTTTTCAAGCCGCTGTCATTGAAAACCCAGTGACCGATTTAGTGTCGATGTACGGCACTAGTGATATCGGCGCAACGTTCTTTCCGAGTCAATTTTCTGGTGCGCCTCATGAGCAGATTGAAACGTATTACCGGCAGTCACCAATCATGCATGCTCACAAATGCACCACGCCGTGTTTATTTGTTATTGGTGAAGACGATCGACGCTGTCCTCCAGCTCAGGCGTGGGCGATGCATCGGGTTCTTCGTGTGAGAGGGACAATCAGTGAAGTACTGGTGCTTCCTCACTCATCACATGAGGGAAGTACATATGGTCCACCAAGTGGACGTCTTGCGCACGACAATGCGCTCGTTGAATGGATGACCCGATGGCTGAAATAGATCTTGAGGCCTTACGGGCGACGCAGCCACTCATCGAAGAAATCGCCGCCCAGGTTGCGCGCGAATTCACACTCGACAGTGTCGTGTGGGGTCTTGTTGCTGGTGACCAACTTCTGACAAGTGGGACTACTGGAACCATTAGCAACGTGTCCACGCGTTACCGCATTGCATCTATGACCAAGAGTTTTACTGCGGCGGCTGTTTTGAGTCTGCGCGATGAAGGCTTGCTGTCAATTGATACCCCAGTTGATGAATACGCGGCAGAGTTAGCAACCATTTGCCGTACCGAGTCGGGCACGCGCATCACTTTGCGCCATTTGTTGTCGATGACCTCGGGATTGGCGACTGATGATCCGTGGGCTGATCGCCATCTTGATGCAACGGCTCAAGAAATGAACGCCCTCTACCAACAAGGTGCGGCCTACGCATTTGCACCCGGCACCAATTTTGAATATTCAAACCTGGGTTTCGCTCTCATTGGTCGGGTTGTTGAACGGGTGACTGGCCGGCGAGTACGCGACTTCGTCGACGAACGTTTTCTCGGACCCTTACACATGACATCAACAACATGGGATCCACCCCTCGAGCACGAATGGGCACCGCCGACTCGTGTTCAAGACGGACAGATCATTCCCGATGGTCTCATGCCGTTAGGTGATGGTGAAATTTCGCCGATGGGCGGATTGTGGACCACCGTTGCCGACTTATCTCGTTGGGTCAGTTGGCTCAATGAAGCCAACGACAACGTCGATTCAAAGACTGGTCAACTCAATATTGCGGCACGTCGTGACATGCAAGTGATGCATACCTATGCCGGCGTCATCGCACTTGATGGTGAAAAGGCTCCCAGCGGTTACGGATACGGGCTCATGATGCGCGACGATCCCACTCTTGGAATCGTCAATTCACATTCAGGTGGACTGCCCGGCTACGGAAGCAATATGCGTTGGTTGGCTGGCCGCAACATCGGTGTCGTTGCCATGTCAAATACCACGTATGCACCGATGGCGATTTTCACTCACCGTGTTTTAAAAATGTTGCATTCAGCCAACCTTGTTCCGTCCTCACAGACCGCGGTCTCTGATGTGTTACAACAACGTTCAGATCAGTTAGTTGCGTTACTCAATCACTGGGAGTCAGAGCAAGCGCAATTGATCTTTGCTGACAATGTTGCCTTAGATGAATCTCTGGAACGACGACAAGTTGCTGCGCTCAAAGTAGTCACCGACCACGGACCATTGCTGATCAAATCGATCACGGCGAGTAGCCACATTGAAGCGGTCATTGAATGTGTCAACGGCAAGAAGATCGAAATCTTACTGGGTCCTCTGCACACAGCACTCATTCAATGGTACGAATTGAAATAAGACGAACCTAAATCTGATCTTTCCAATATGACACAATGACTGCAAGTTGATCAACCGATTCGGCGGGGCCGCCCGTCGTGGCTTGTTCTTCACTGTGATGTTCACCAACCATGGCAGCAAGGGTGCTCGCTGTTGACATGCGTAATGCATCAAGGTCGTATCCGCCTTCAAGCATGACCAATCGCCGACCAGCCGGAACTAATTGCAGTATGCGTTGCATCATCAAGGGGTAATCACCAGACGAAAGACCCATCTGCGTAATCGGATCGTTTCTATGCGCATCAAACCCCGCTGACACGATGAGCCAAGTTGGCGCAAACTTTTCGCTGATCGGAAGAATCAACTGATCAAATGCCGCAAGATACACATCGCCCGTCGTTTGCGGGGGCAATGGAATGTTCATTGTGTAACCAAGGCCTTCACCAACACCGGTTTCGTCGTACCAACCAGTTCCTGGATACAACGGCCATTGATGTAACGAAACAAACAGCACTCGAGGGTCGTCATAAAAAATGTCTTGAGTGCCATTGCCATGATGCGCATCGAAGTCAACAATCAATACTCGCTCTCCGGCATCAGCAAGAGCAGCTGCGGCGACAGCAACATTTGAGAATAGACAAAAACCCATTGTCTCGGTTTTGGTGGCGTGGTGACCTGGTGGTCGAACGGCACAAAATGCTGAATCGGCTTGTCCGTTTTGTAGAGCACGAATTGCCGTCAGCCCAGCACCAGCAGCCAGCATTGCGGCTTTCCAAGAACCACTAGACGCGCGAGTGTCAGGATCAAGTCGACCGCCACCTGCTTGCACAACACTTTCAATTCGATCCACATGCGCAGGCGTATGAACGCGCAAGATTTGTTCGCGGGTTGCCGGCTCAGGTACTAATGCAATAAGGGCATCGTTGATTCCGGCTTCACGCGATCCGTCGATGACGGCGCCGAGTCTTTGCGGTCGCTCTTGGTGTTGAGGACCGTTCAGGTGATCTAAGTACGCCTCGTGAGTGGCAAAGAGAATGCTCATTGACTCAAACAATACGACATGAAGTTGACACTTCTACTGCGCGGCTTGGCGTTCAAATGCTGCATCAACTTCAGCTGTGATCGCCGCAGCAAGAATTTTGTTTCCGACCAAACTCAAATGGAAACCATCGCTATCGCGTGACTTCTTGCGTTCACCATCACTTGGGTCAATGACGTATTGCGAATAGTTGCCATCGAATCCCAAAAAGAGATCCCAAACGTCGAGATAAACCACATCGGCACCACTCGCTCGAACCACGTCGATCGCGTTTTTAGTCGCGGTTCGCAAGGTGGCTAAGTTGGCACGAAATCCTTTGGCTTTTCCATCAGGGGTTCCGACCCAGACCAACGAACGACCTTGTGATGTCACCAAAGTGACGAGTTCGGTCACGCGACGCTGGTATTCAACCGACCACTCTGGGTCTTTCGTTGTATGCGACACGCCATCCACATATAAGTCTTGACCGTCGTTTGCTCCCAGTCCGATCACCACAACATCGGCGTTTTCTTGAGGGACCCACACATTGAGATGATTCGGCCAATCAAAAAACCCTGGTTGACTTAATCCCGATGAACCATGCGTCGCCAAGAAAGTTGTCACCCCTTGTTGATCAAGAGTTGATTTCAGCAAGCCGCCAAAACCCGCGGCAAGTGAATCGCCATAAATACTCACACGTGGTGGACCTTGAATGACCACTGTCGTCGTCGTTGAGGTTGTGTCGGGAGGCAATGTTGTGACAAGTCCTAATTCTTGAGGCGTTGAAGTTGGTGTCAACACATTCTCGTCAACGGACAAACGAGTATCGCTCGGAGGAGAGTCAGAACTCACTGCCTGAACCGCAAAAATGATGGCCATTAATCCAGCAACGACTCCTAGGCCAACCAACATGCGGCGCCGGGCATATACCTCACGAGGGAGCGGGGTTGATCGTGGCGATGTCTCGTTTTCTGACTCGCTCATGGCCTTCGCCCCTTGCCTGTTGGTCGTGACCGATGTACATGACCAATATATAGGTATCAGTAAAGGCGTTTTCTATACCAATTTGGCACTACCGTCGTTCAGGTGATCACTGGGTTACGACAACGTCGACACACTATGACCGCTCGACTTTTTGACGACGGAATTGTGTGTGCTCGAGTGCGCAGGTGGCCGAGTCGGCCCGACATCGCCCATCTGGTACTCGCCGATCACACCGTCGCCCCATCACGAGCATCGCTTGCCGAGTGGACTCACTCTTTGAAGTCAGAGGGTTACGGATCAATTCGTACGGGGGCCTTGTCTTTGAGTGCCGTTGAACCTTTTGAACAAGCAGGATTTCACGAAATCCAACAACTAGCTCTGTTACGCATGAAAACGCCACGCCCTCGTGTGGCCACCCGCAGAACTGCTCAACCCCACCACGAGATGCGTCCACTACGTTCGCAACGATCGTTGGACGTTGCCGCTCGACTCGACCATTTGGCTTTTGATCCAGGGTGGGGACTTGATGTTGACGGCATTGAGGAAGCCTGCCGCGCGACTCCAGTCCATCGAATTCGGTTGGCGGTCACTGCGACCGACGAGCCTGCTGGCTATATGGTCACTGGTCGCAACGGGTCAGCTGGGTTCATCCAACGCCTCGCAGTAGACCCTGCGCACGAAGGCCAAGGTGTTGCCACTTCACTTCTGCAAGATGGTTTAGGTTGGTTGACACGGCGACGCGTCACTGACATCTTGGTCAATACACACCTTGATAATCAGCGAGCTTTGTCGTTATACCAACGGATCGGTTTTGAGCAATTGCCCGAAAATTTGCGTGTCATGGAATTATCACTTGACTCACCGCACGATGAATTAGGTGTCTCGTGAAGGCGCGACTGTTTGTCGCATTCGGGGCGCTATGCATCTCGATGGTGTTGCCCACCCAAGCCACGCACGCGGCTGCTCCAGAAATCATTTCTTCGCTGATCAGTCAAGACCAGTACATCGCAGGCGTTGAAAATTCGCTCATTCATTTCAGCATCGCATTAAGTGGTCGCGATCCAGCGTCGACAGCTTCAACGAAATTGGTCATCACCTCGTACAAGCCAGTGCATACTCGTCAAGAAGTACGAGATGCTTCATCAGGAAAGTTGCCCTCAACTGTTGACACCGTCATTGTTGATGTCAGCAATCTTCGAGATGCCGCCACTGGTCGAGTTGATATAGCAATTCCTATTGAAATTGGGGTTCGTACCAAAGACGCCTTACAAATGTCAGCGACTGGCGTGTACCCCGTCAGTATTGGTCTTCAAGAAGACAAGTCGGTCACTAGCCAAATCGTTACTTTCGTTGAACGGTTAGCACAAGACGTGACGAGTCCCCTACCCAGTGAAAATCTGCAAATTGCGTTGGTCGGGACCCTGAATAGTTCAGTGAGTCTGCAACCCGACGGCACAACTTTGGTCAGTAATGAAACTCGTTCAGCAGTGACCGAGGCGGTTTCCACACTTGAGGCTCTCTCCGACACCCCGATCTCGTTGTCGGTTCGCCCCGAATTGGTGGACGCTCTCACAAATTCGTCAGATGACGACATTGCACTTCTCGCGCGCCTCCAGGTTTCGACTTCACTGCAACTGTTGCCTGCTACTTATGTCGACGTGCAACCCGATGAATTGGTTGCTGAACAAAGTGCCGATGTCTTCACCACACAATTACGGCTCGGTGAAGATGTCTTGGCTGCCGGCTTTCCTGGCAAATCGGTCAACCGAGACGCGTGGATACAAACATCAAGCTTGTTGAGCGGTGGTGCGCAATTGCTTCGCAACCTTGGCTTACGAACTGCAGTGTTGCTGGGTAACTCGCAAAAAACTACGGCGAATGGCGTCTCGGTTTTTGTTGAACCAACTCGTTTAGTTGAACTCAATCTGCCGAATTCTGATCAGATGACGGCCGCTTTGGCCGACAGCAACCTCAGTGAAGCACTCACGCGTGGTTCTCATGAACCACTCGGAGGTGCTTACTTGGTTGCCCAACAGATTTTGGCCGAATTGAAGATCATGCGCTCTGAAATTGTCGATCGCGATGAAACAATGAACGGACGGGGGGTCATCCTGGCAACCGATTCGGGAGAACTGCCATCTCAGGCACTCATGACCGCCCTTGTATCCACCGTTGCAAGTCAACCCGATATGGCTTTTGTTGCTCTTGACGAACTACTGGGTTCGATGACTGTCAGCGTGATGGATGGACTACCCGTTTCTATTGAACTTCAATCCCTTGCAGATCCGACACCCAACGGCAACGCCATGTTGAATGAATTCGCGGCGCGAGTCAACGGGTTTTCGACGATGTTGCCCGACGGGGATGAACGCCCTATTCAGTGGCGTCGAGTCGTCAACGTTTTATCGGCCAGCAATCTCACACCGTCTCAAACGAAGGCCTATATCGACGCAGTTGATGCTCAACTCGCCGCGATCGGTGGGTCAATCGTGACCCCAACAACCACGGCTTTTACGCTCGGTGGACGTGATAGCTCAATTCGTCTCTCATTGCGCAATGACAACGAAACCGATCTGCTCGTGCGCGTCCACTTGACGAGCTCAAAGCTCACTCTTCCGACCGTCGACCAAGTGGTCACTCTGCCCGCCGGAACCACCACCCTCGTAGAAATCCCGGTGACTGCAAAAAGTAACGGGCGTTTCCCGGTGACTTTGCAACTTTTCACCCCTCTTGGAGATATCACCGTTGGTTCGCCTGCCAAATTCTCGGCTCGCGTCAACGCCTTAGCCGGACTTGGTCAACTTTTTACTGGAATCGCCCTGTTGTTGCTGTTGTCATGGTGGATCCATCATTTGCGGCGCGAACATCAACGCCGCCAGTTTGAAAGTGACGACTCAGCAGGTCGCCATCCTTCTGGCGAACATCTGGCCTAGCGTCGACGAACTAACCTAACCGTGTGACTTCTTCTGCCGTTCGTATCATCACCGACAGCGCCTGCGACCTTCCTGATTCGGTCGTTCAATCTCTCGGAATTGAAGTGGTTCCGTTGTTCATCAGGTTTGGCGAGGACGAACTGATTGATCGCGAACAATTGACGACTGCACAATTTTGGCAAAGATGCTCCATTGAACCTGACTTGCCGTCAACTGCCGCTCCATCCCCTGGCCGTTTTGAAGATGCAGTTCGCAAACTTCAAAGCGAAGGCGCAACTGGTGTTGTCATTATCAATTTGTCGGGCGAACTCTCCGGAACGATTGCGGCGGCTCGGCTTGCAGCCGAAAAAATGAAAACGTCGCTCGATGTCCGTGTCGTCGATAGCCGCACCGTCACTATGGGTCTTGGCGCCATTGTCGTGGCGTGCGCTCGCGCTGCCCAAGAAGGCAAGAATATTGACGAGATTGAAGCCCTTGCCCAAGACTTAAGTCGTCGCTGCAAGGTCTGGGGAGCGCTTGACACCTTAGAAAACCTCAAAAAGGGTGGCCGCATCGGCGGAGCGAAGGCAATGTTGGCTTCAGTTCTCTCGATCAAGCCCATCATTGAAGTACGTGACGGTGTTGTGCAAGAAGGTGGCAAGCAACGCACACGTAGCAGAGCCTTGGCATTCCTGGTTGACAAGGTACGCGAAGCATCGGCCAACCCCGGAATCAGCCAACTCTCAATTCTCAATGCCGACTGTTCTGATGTCAAAGCATTTATCACCCAACTCGAAGCTGTGTATTCGGGTGAAATCATGGTTGGTGACATTGGTGCAGTTGTTGGAGCACATGCCGGCCGCGGAACAATCGGAGTCGCTTTCTTCGAAAACTAAGCGCTCCTGCGCATGATTTCGCTGAGATGAACTCATTGATGTTCGCAGCGGTATTCCGCAGTCTGCACAGTTACGACAACTAGCGTTCAATTTCAAGCATGTCCTCGTCGTCCCATCCTTCTTCTCCACAGCCTTCAACGATTATCGCTGAGAGGTATCGCCTTGATTCTTTGCGCGCGCACGGCGGGATGGCCGATGTGTGGCAAGCAACCGATTTGCAATTAACCCGCGTTGTCGCGATCAAGCTTCTCAAACCACATCTTGCTGCCGAGTCAACTTTGGCTGAACGTTTTCGTCGCGAGGCAATCGCTGCTGCAAATCTCAATCATTACAACATCGTCACCGTGTACGACGCCATCGAAGACAATGGACGTCAGGCCGTCATCATGGAATTTGTTGATGGTGAATCATTGCGCGAACGACTTGATCGCGAAAAAACTCTGACCATCAACAGTGTCTTAAGTATTGGTTACTCGGTGTGCTCGGCGCTTGAAGCCGCGCACAAACAGGGCTTGATCCATCGCGACGTCAAGCCAGGAAACATTTTGATCAACATCGAGAAACGTGTCATGTTGACCGACTTCGGAATCGCCAAAGCGCTTGATGCTGACGAAGACCTCACCAGCGAAAACATCATGATGGGTACCGCAAAGTATTTGTCACCCGAACAAGTTCGTGGGGACAACCTCGACGCCCGTGCCGATCTGTATTCGTTAGGTCTCGTGATGTACGAGTGTCTCGCTGGCAAAGTGCCGTTTGTGGGAAAGAACGACACCGACACTGCACTCGCTCGATTGCATCGCGACGCTACTGATATTGCGAAGCACCGTCCCGATGTCGATCCTGATGTCGCGCGAATTATCAATCGTTTAATCGCTCGCGAACCAAAAGATCGCTTTGCTGATGCTGCTCAAGCCGGTGTGGCTATTCGGCGAGTCATTGAAGGTCGTAAATCATCAACACCCGCTGGAACAAAGCGACCCGCTGGTGATCGCACGCCGACACCTGGCAAAGTCATTCGTCCTAAGGGTCATACGCCACTAGGCATCACGCGTGAGCCAAGTCAATCTTCAAGTGATCAGCAAAGTCGTCAACAACAAGGTTCCCGACCGACCTCAACGACGAAACGCTCATCGACCAAAGCTCAAAGCAAAACGGCGTTTAAGCCAACCCCCGCAATGTTGATTGGTGCCATTGCTGTTCTCCTGGTCGTCGGCGTGGTCTTCGCCAAATTCAATAAATCAGACTCCACCTCTGCAGAGCCAGCAACAACAGTTGCTACGACCGCTCCGGTTGTGAGCGGACCTGTTCAAATCACGGGCATTAAATCCTTTGATCCACAAGGTGACGATCAGACTGAAAATGATAATGAAGCAAGCAATGTCACTGACGGCGACCCAACGACCGCCTGGTCAACGACGTGCTACAAATCATCGACCTTTGGAAGTAAATCAGGCGTTGGTTTGGTGATGCAACTGAATAGTTCTGCTCTTGCACAACTACAGGCCGATATTCAAGGTGACGGTTGGAAAGCCAGGGTCTACACCTCAAATAGTGCCGGCTCTGATCTTGAGTCGTGGGGATCTCCTATTTGGGAAGGTTCGTCCGATGATGGCTCAACGATCACGACATCATTTACAACACCATCACAATTTGCTTTGGTGTATCTCACCCAAATTGGCCAAAGTGGATTTTGTAGCAACAATAATCCGTATCGTGGCTACATCAGCGAAATACGAATTCAACCCACTCCATAGTTGACCGCTGACACTCATGACATCATCACCGTCTCTTGACTCATTGTTGAGAGATAACTATTCAATGATTCGCGCGGTTTGCCGGCGAATACTGCTGAATGATGCCGATGCTGACGATGCGACACAAAATGCGATGATCGCAATCGTTCGCGGTTATGAATCTTTCGACGGGCGTTCGGCTTTTTCTACTTGGGTGTACCGCATTGCGACTAATGCTGCTTTAGACGAACGGCGCCGACGCAATCGTCGGCCCCTCTCGCTCTTTGCCACCGATGGCCAACAGGTTGATATTGCTGATACCCGCAACGATGATCAGCAACTGGCATTCGAAGCCACCGATTATCTCGCTCAAGGACTCGCCCAGATCCCTGAAGAATTCCGTGTTGCGCTGGTACTTCGTGATGTCGCCGACCTTGATTATGAAGAAATCAGTCAGGTGCTCGACATACCGATTGGCACTGTCCGATCCAGAATTGCCCGAGGACGGGGACGCCTCGCTGACATTTTGGGGAACTTAGAAGCACCTCACGAACGTCAAAACCCAGACGCTGGAAATCAATCATGAGCACCGACCCGACCAACAACTTCGATATGAACAATCTTGATATTGATGAATTCGCGAGTCGTTTGATTGATCACGATATTGAACTCAGTGAAATTCCTCACGAACTGCGCACCGCTGTTGATGCGCGAGCCATTCAATTTGGTGACAACCGACAACAAATTTTGGCGTCTGTCCCCCTCGCTGATAGTTCATCAATCAACGACGCTATTCAACGTGCCGCGGTTGCAGGCAAAGCTCAATCAACGACACAATCAAAACATCGCAGGCTCAGTATGTATGTCGCATCGCTCGCCGCGGCTGCGGCAGTGGTGGCAGTCGTTGGTATTGCGGTCACTCGATCGGGTTCGTCTGATCAATCCGTTGCTGAAATCGCAGCCACAGCAAAAATCGCTCCCGAAGCCTTTTCGGCGCCTCTGGCATCGGAAGCACCAGCCGACATGACTGCGGCGAGTTCCGCCCCAATGGCCGCCGATTCGGCCTTAGCCGGAGCGAAATCTTCGTACATCATCAATGACATCAATGAGCTTCAGGACTTGGTGTCTGAATGGTCGGTTGAGGGTTTTGTTGTTCCACAAAAAACCGAGCCTCTGTGTGGCGACCCGCTGCGACCAGCGATTGATATTGAGGTGACTTTTGCTGGTGATCCAGCCGAAATTCATTTCTCAGTCCGTGACGGAATCGTTGTCTATCGGCTTGACACCTGCGACATGATGGGCGGCATCGTGCCGTAATTGGTATTCGTGGCTAGCCTCAAGAGCATGGCTGGCAATCCGCTTACCGACCCCAATTGGGCAACTGATTTCACCGAATCCATTATCGATACCGTCGATAAGGTTCGCGATCGCACCACCAAGCCCATCGTCATGGCAGCCCGTGGCTTGGTCTTCGGTTTGCTCAGTGCATTTCTTGGTTTAATGGCTCTGGTCTTATTGCTCGTTGGTATTTCTCGTGGACTCATCAACTTGTTGGAGTGGCCACTCGATCACGATTCAGCCGTTTGGGTTTCTCATATTGTTCTTGGATCAATCTTGTGTCTTGTTGGCGCAATTTTCATGGTTCGCCGTCAAAGTAAGGAAAGCATCTAAATGTCTACTCATCATCGTGTCATCGTCATTGGCTCGGGTCCTGCTGGACTCACCGCAGCGATTTATGCCGCTCGCGCCAACTTGGCCCCATTTGTTATCGAAGGTGAGCCGAGTAGCACGAGCGATCAACCTGGTGGACAATTGATGCTGACGACCGACGTAGAAAACTTTCCAGGCTTCCCTGAAGGAATCATGGGTCCAGAATTAATGATGCGTTTTCGTGATCAAGCAGCGCGCTTTGGCGCAACGTTCTTAACTGGCAAAGCAACCAAAGTTGAGTTCGGAGAAAAGCCACTCAAAGTGCATGTGCGTGACGAGATTTTTACCGCAGATTCAGTGATTATTTCAACTGGTGCACAAAGTCTGATGCTTGGTCTTGAAGCCGAAGAACGCTTGATCGGCCACGGTTTATCAACGTGTGCAACATGTGATGGCTTCTTCTTCCGCGGTAAAGAAATCGCGGTTGTTGGTGGTGGAGATTCGGCAATTGAAGAGGCTAGTTTCCTCACAAAGTTCGCTTCAAAGGTCACGTTGATTCATCGTCGCGATTCATTCCGTGCCAGCAAAATTATGCAAGACCGCGCACTCAACAATCCGAAAATTGAAATGCTGTGGAACACCGCAGTCACCGAGATCGTTGGCAAAGATCACCTCGAGTCCATTTCACTGAAGAACACTGTGACTGGTGCAGAAAGCAGCATGAATGTTGCTGGTCTCTTTATTGCAATCGGTCATCGCCCCAACACCGATGTATTCAAGGGTGTCATTGACATGGAGGACAGTGGTTACTTAATCACTCGCCCCGACAGCACCTACACCAACATTGAAGGCGTTTTTGCATGTGGAGACGTGAAAGATCACGTCTACCGCCAAGCTATTACCGCCGCTGGTTCGGGATGTATGGCGGCAATCGATACCGAGCGTTGGCTAGAACAGCAGCACTGACTCATACGCGGTAACATTCGCTTGTTACACACGTACGCAAAGGATTCGCTATGGCTGATGGAATTGTCACTTTGACTTCAGGAACATTCGACGAGACAGTTAACTCGTCATCCACCCCCGTTGTTGTTGATTTTTGGGCCGAATGGTGTGGTCCCTGCAAAATGATCGCCCCGATCTTGACTGAAATTGCTGCCGAAAAGGCTGGTCAGGTCACGATTGCCAAATTGAACGTCGACGAGCACGGCGATATCGCTCAGCGTTATGGCGTCATGAGTATTCCGACGCTGTTGGTTTTTAAGGACGGCAACCTGGTTAAGACCATGGTTGGCGCCAAGGGCAAAGGCCAACTTCTCTCCGAACTCGAGGAATTTCTCGCCTGATGGCTATTGCACCCGGTGAGACGGGTGAGGCGGTTCGACAACTGCAACATCGCCTCGGATCAGCTGGTTATCTGCCAGAAACCGGCGTGACGCCCGATCTCTACTGTTCTGGTACCCAACAAGGCGTCCGCGCCTTTCAAGAAGATCGCGGACTGACGGTTTCGGGTATCTGCGACGATGACACGTGGACTGCCCTGCTTGAAGCCTGGTGGGATTTGGGTGATCGCTCACTCATGTTGCGTTCACCCAACCTACGCGGCGACGATGTTGCCGAACTACAGCGATTGCTCTCGCGTTTAGGTTTTGATTGTGGACGGATTGACGGGATTTTCGGACAAAAACTCAATCAGGCATTACGTGATTTTCAATTAAACGCTGGCCTTGACGTCGATGGTGTCTGCCCCAGCCATACGGTGACCGTTTTGCGACGCCTCTCACGCATGACTGGCGATGGACCAGGCATCGCTGCTGTGCGCGATTCTGAAGAAGCCCGTCGGGGGCAACCATTGGCTGGACGCCGTGTCGCGGTCGGTCAGTTCGGAGATTTTGAACCGTTACGCAAGACTTTGAGTGACGCTTTACGCGAGCACGGTGCAATGTTGATTGAGCTCACCGACGACGATGTCGCTGGTCAGGGCCATACTGCCAACCTTTTTGGGGCTGACATCTATGTCGGCATCGAATCCAGCGCCACATTTGAAGCGCGAGTTGCCTACTACTCAGTTCCGGCGTTTGAGTCGGCTGGCGGCCGATCATTGGCCCACTTAATTGAGCGACACCTTCGCGATGTCGTTCCACGTATGACCGTGAGTGGTATGCGACTACCCATTTTGCGAGAAACCAAAATGCCGGCAGTCTTATTGACTCTTGGCCCAGTCGAATTGATGACTCAACGCAGTCAACGCATCGCTGACGCCGTTTTCTTGGCTCTCAGCGCCTGGGCGCCGTGAAATAGCCTAAAATATCGGTTATCCACAGAGTTATCCACACCTTGTGTGAAACTGTGTCGCGCGACTACAGGGTCAGAGTTGAGGGTTTTGTGTTGGTAATTCTCTCAACTCGCGCGTGAGACTTATCCACAGACCGCTCATTCGACGGGTCCGGCCCCCATCATGAGGTAGTACAAACGCTCGAGATCATCGAGGCCGGCGAACTCAATGGTGACCGAACCTTTTTTGTTGCTATTCATCTTGACGCTCACCCGAGTCGACAAATATTCCGAAATCTGGCTTTCTAATTCAAGAAGTCCGGCTGGTGGCAGTTTCGACACCGTGCCACCAGTGTTTGAGTCGCCGCCAGTTTTACCTGGCTCAACGACCGGGACCGGCACCTCTCCCCCACGATCACGAATCGCCTCTTCGATAGCCCGAACAGACCAGCCTTCGGTTGCTGCACGGCGCGCCAATTGTTCTTGGAAAGCCCGGTCTGGGCTTCCAAGCAACGCCTTGGCATGTCCAGCTGACAGTCGGCCGTCGGCCAAAAATGCTTGAATTGCGGCTGGTAGAGCCAGCAGGCGCAACGAATTAGTAATCGAGCTACGGCTTTTGCCCACTCGTTTGGCAACATCATCGTGCGTCAGGCTGAAATCGTCAATGAGTTGTTGGTAGGCGCCAGCTTCTTCAAGCGGTGCCAAATCTTGGCGATGGAGGTTTTCGACCAGTGCCTGTTCGACCGACGCCATATCGTCAGTGGTCTTCACGACCGCCGGAACCGTGGCTAGCCCAGCCTTCTGAGCGGCTCGCCACCTTCGCTCGCCGGCGATCAGTTGATACGAACCATCAGGTAATTGTCGGACTAAGAGGGGCTGAAGAACGCCAATCTCACGAATTGATGCCGCCAGGTCGCTGAGCGACTCTTCGTCAAAATGCACACGCGGTTGATTGGGGTTGGGCGAGAGATCCCCTACTGGAATCTCCACCAGGCTGGCTCCTCGAGCCGTCCTACTGGTTCCTGAATCACTAAGTCCCGAAGGAATCAGTGATTCAAGTCCTTTACCGAGTCCTGGGCGACGTGCCACCAGCTACCTCCTTGGCCACCAATCGATAGGCAATTGAGCCTTTCGATGACGGATCGTACACATTGATGGGTTGGTGGTGGCTGGGGGCCTCCGACAATCGAACGTTTCGCGGAATAATCGTGGCGCACACTTTGTCGCCAAAATGTTCACGTACTTGCTTCACGACTTCAACTGACAACTGGGTGCGGGCGTCGTACATCACACACAAGATGGTGCTGACTTCAAGGGTCGGATTGAGATTCTTTTTGACTTTGTCGACGTTTCGAAGCAATTGGCCCAGACCTTCAAGGGCGTAATACTCGCACTGAATGGGGACCAGGACTTCTCGGGCGGCCACCAGAGCGTTCACGGTCAAGAGACCCAGGGACGGGGGACAGTCAATGATGACGTAGTCATACTCGTCAAGTTCTTGATCAATGGCCCGCTTGAGACGGTGCTCGCGGGCCATCTCGTTGACCAGTTCAATTTCGGCGCCAGCAAGATCAAGGTTGGCGGGAACGACGAAGAGATTCTTGACGTTGGCCGGTTCGACGCAATCGCTGATGGCAACTTCGTTGAGAAGGACATCATAAATCGAGGTCTCAATACCGCGGGTCTCAATTCCGACTCCTGACGAGGCGTTGCCTTGGGGGTCGAGGTCAATCAAAAGAGTGCGAAATCCGAGTTCGGCCAGACATGCCGACAGATTCACTGAGGTCGTGGTTTTACCAACGCCACCTTTTTGGTTCGCCACAGCAATAACGCGTGGCAGGGGCCGGTTGTGCTGAATCTTGGAGGAGTCGGTCATGGGGTATTTCCTCATTGCGTCAACCTCACAAATGTGGGGCTGACTGGGGTGGGGTTCTTGTTGCTCCGAACGGGCGGAACAGCAAAATCGTACCGTACGGGTGTGGCAACAGGGCGGATAGCACTCAAACTGGTGTAGATCAATGTTCCACGTGGAACATTTCCTAGCAGGAACCTTGAGTCTGGGGTTCCTACTTGGTCGCTATCGCTCTGAATGTTCCACGTGGAACATTTCAGGCTTTCTGGAGAACCGCCACGCCAAGCAGGACTTTCTGCCATTTCAGACCGGTTGCTTCCACCTCGGGGTCGCGCCAGCGCCTGCCGTCTGATTCGGGAGGTTCGCTGACAATGAGCAATCCTCCTGACGCCAAAAGGGGAGCAGCGTGCTGGGCGGTATAGGCCGGCGAACCGAAACCCCGACTCGTCACGGCGTCCCATGTTCGACCGGGGAATCTCTGGGGGAGAAGAGCAACGTCAATTTCCAGAACTTCAACGTGGGCCTGAAATCCCATCCTTCCCACCAGGCGGGTCAACAGGTCGGTTCGTTTGGCTCGGCGGTCCACCAAGGTGGTCATCACTTTTGGGCGGGCGGCGGCAATCACTAGGCCAGGGTCGCCCCCGCCAGATCCGAGGTCGACGACAGTTTGGGCAGTTTCGGGGAGGGCGGCAACAAAGGCCAGCGAATGGTCAATCACTTGATCAAGTGATCTATTCCCCAACATGCCGATGCGCTGGGCATCGCCCAGCGCATCCAACAACTTCTTTCGATTATTTGGGCTCAGCGGGGGAACCATTGACATGGACCCACCCTACGCCCCAGCAACTACTCGGCAGAAGCCGCCGGTGTTGCCGGCGAAATCACCACGCGGCGATTGGGGTCTTCACCCTCAGAGTGCGTGACAATGTCGGTGCGACCAGTCAAGGCATCGTGCACGATCTTGCGATCGGGTGAGGGCATGGCCTCGAGGGCGCGGGCTGAACCTGTTGCCACAACTTCGTCGGCAACCTGAGTCACAAAACGACTCAAAGCTTCCTTGCGCTTGGCTCGGTAACCGCCGATGTCAATGCGCAAACGAGTGTCGTGGTCACCCATACGACGCTGACTCACCACGCGGGTGATGTCCTGAACTGCCTGCAAGGTACTGCCACGAGGACCCACCAAGAGACCCAACTCAGATCCGTTCAACTGAACTTCAATGTCGTCACCCTGAATATTGACAACGGTTTCACCAGTGGCACCGATTGATGCAGCTAGACCAACCAAGAACTTCTCGGCTTCAGCAGCAACCTGTGCGGGGTCGGCGGGAGGACCTTCGGGACGCTCGCGGCGCGGGCGTTCAGTGTTGTCTTTATTGTCAGTCATGGTCTTTTCCTGCTTTCGTGGTTGCTTCGGACGACTGGGTCGTTCGCCGGTACTGGCACCGTCTTCACCACGGGGACGACGCTCGCGTCGATCATTCTTGGCTCGCGGGGTACGGGGCTTGACTCGTGCTCGCACTCGGGCTTCACCACGAGTACGACCAAAGAGGCCAGCTTTTGGCTCTTCAACAATTTCAAATTCTGCTTCTTCATCGGCCACTCCTAATTGATCGAGGGCAATGCTCTTGGCTTCTTCGATGGACTTACCGGTTGTTTCTACCCATTCCATGGGATTTCCTGCTTTCTTTTCTGACGTGAGAGTGTTGTTAAATCAGCCGCGAGGCGGCTTCGGGTGACGTGACTGACCAGAGGGCTTCGGGCGGTTCGGCGGTGTTGGCTTACCTTTTGCTGGGGTTGCACCACCCTTGGGAGGGGTGACTCGCTTGCTCACCGTGGGGCTCGGTTTTGACACATTTTTGGGTTGCTCTTTTGCTTTGGCGAGATCTTGTTTCATCTGACCGAATATTCCGCCGCCGCCCGAGCCATCTTGTTTGGCAATTTCACGGGCTTTAGCGCTGGCAGCTTGAGCTTGCTGACCGAGAGAGTGTTCACCGCGATAGAAGCGGCGAGTGATGTACTGCTGTTGGGCAATACGCACGATGGTTTGGGAGATGTAGTACACAACCAGGGCCACTGGGAAGAACAGTTGGAACAAGCCGAAAAAGACCGGCAGGTACTGCATGATCTTTTGCTGTGAGGCCGACATGGTGGGCGAGACCGTCCGACTGGCAATCATGCGCTGCTGTACGAAATACAGGCCCATTAACACAATGACCAAAAGGGCGTAAACGACACCTTTGCCAGGACTTGCTTGAATGGCCTTAATTGGCGTTAACGATAAGTCCAAGCCCACCGACAACATTTCTTTGCTTTTGTCGAGGCTCATATACAACTTGCTGGTTTTGCTGATGTAGCCCGGATTAAAGGTTCCGTCGCTACCAAGCAAGGTCAGGTGGCGCAAAACGCGGAACATAATCAAGAAGATCGGCATCTGAGCCACCATCGGCAGGCATGACGCCAGCGGGTTGACTTTGTGCTCTTGGTAGAGCTTCATCATTTCTTCGTTGAGTTTTTGACGATCGTTGCGGTACTGATTTTGCAAACGCTTCATTTCGGGCTGAACTCGTTGCATCTCGAGCATCGACTTGGTGCTCTTCAGAGTCAGCGGGAAAATCAGCATCATGATGACCACCGCGACGAGGGCGATGGCAGACACGTAGTCGGACGTGAGGTTGTAGAACTGGCTAATCAGCCAGGCGGCGGCTTGAAACATGTTAGGAAACCCTTCCGGTGGGGTGTACGGGGTTGATAGTGAGACACTTCTCATCATGGTGATGAGTTCTGAATTCGGGAACTGGGTCGTATCCCGATGGGCCAAACGGGCGACACCGCGCCAGTCGACGCGTGGTTAACCAGGTGCCACGACCTGCGCCGTGAACCTGAACTGCTTCTTTGGCATATTCAGAACAACTCGGGGTAAAACGACACGGTGAGGGTCGGCCTTCACGAGCAACTTGATACCAATTGATGCCTTTGAGCAGTAAAGATTTCATAACGACATCAACTTTGGGTGGACCATTTGCTCAGCAACCCAACAACGGATTGTGAAACATCTGAGTAAGAAATATCTGCCGCGGGCCGGGTGAGACCCAGCAAATACAGGCCTGGGCCGAGATCAGGGGAGTGCTTGCGCAGAACTTCACGTAACTGTCGACGGACGCGGTTGCGCTTCACCGCTGTTCCAGCGGTGCGACCAATTGCGAAGGCCACTTGGGGCCCCTCAAGAGATGGGTCCGACACCATGACACACCAAACCACTCCACTACGAAATCGGGTTCCTTCGCGACGTAATCGCGCAAAACCGTCTCGACTGTGAAGTCGTTCGATCAAGCCGACAGCTTCTTGCGGCCCTTCAAGCGTCGGGCTTTCAAAATTGCTCGCCCGGCGCGGGTGGACATGCGGGCGCGAAAGCCATGCTTGGCCGAACGACGCTTTTGATTTGGTTGATACGTACGCTTCATTACAAACTCCTCAATTCCTGGTTTTGCCCCATCCGGGCGAGAAACACCAGGTAGTGGCCAATAATCAGCCGACTCGACAACCTGCATGCGGACCGAACCACATAACGCTTGTCAAGCGCATTGAAGCAGGCTACGGGCGAAAGACCGATGGGGGCAACCCTAGCCCAGGATCTCCGTGTTTTGCGGATTATCCACAGCCTGCTAAGGTCATCAATCCCAAGGTTTTGAGATCAGCTCGACCCCTTGAGTGATCGGCGTCAGCGCTGGTCAGAAGCCTAAAACATTCGTCAATAAGTTGTCCACAAGTTGTGGACACGCTTGTGGATGGGTGGCCAAATTTTTGAAGGAGTAGCAGGTGGAACGCACAGAGGACTTGTGGACAGCAGTATCGCAACTGCTGCGCGCCCAAGTCTCTGACGCGGTGTGGTACTCAACTTTCAAAGATGTTCATTCGCTTCCGAGCGATGAAACCACTTTGCGACTAGCCGTTCCGAGCGGAACAGTCCGCGACAAAATCACCTCGCGTTATTTGCCGCTTGTTCTTGATGCCCTGACCGAAATCGGTGCGGGATCAAAACAACTTGACGTTGAGGTCGTTTCAAACGACTCACCCGAGGTCGTATCTGAACCAACCCCGCAGCCGGCGCCCGCACAGGCGACGCCGACGCCCGCAAAATCAACGCGTCACGATGCCCCGTCGGCGGACAAAGTTCAAGAGATGGCTGGCCGCGCCGGACTCAACCCGCGCTACACCTTCGAAACTTTCGTCAAGGGTGCCTCAAACAGTTTCGCCCTCGCCGCAGCCCAACGAGTTGCCGAAACCCCAGCCCGTTCGTACAACCCGCTGTTTATTTACGGTTCGGCTGGTCTGGGCAAGACCCATCTTTTGCACGCAATAGGCCATTATGTTCTCCAGAACTACAGCCACTACCAGGTGCGATACATCTCGACGGAAACTTTCCTCAACGAATACGTTGATGGAATTCGTAACAACACCATCGCCAACTTCAAGCGCCGCTATCGCGATATTGACGTGCTACTCATTGACGACATCCAGTTCATGGAAGGCAAAGAGGGACTCCAAGAAGAGTTCTTTCACACCTTCAACTCGTTGCACGGGGCTAACAAACAGATCGTTATCTCGTCTGACCGAGTTCCTGATGCCATCCCGAACCTTGAAGATCGATTGATTGGCCGTTTCCGATGGGGCCTCATCACCGATGTTCAACCCCCCGACCTTGAAACCCGCCTCGCCATTTTGCGCAACAAGGCCGAACGCGAAGGCACAGTTGTCCCTGGGGACGTTCTCGAATACATCGCTTCTCGGGTCACGAGCAACATTCGTGAACTTGAGGGCGCGCTCATCCGAGTTAGTGCCTACTCAAGTCTCAATCGCGTTGACATGACGGTGCCCCAGGCTGAACGGCTTTTGGAAGACTTGCTGCCAAGTACGGCGCCCAAGCACCGGACCGACCAAGAACTATTGACCGAAATTGCTGGGATCTTGGGCTTCGGGGTCGATGCGCTCAGAGGAAAGAGTCGCCAGCGACCACTCGTGATGGCGCGCCAGGAAGCCATGTATGTTTTCCGCGAACTCACCGATTTGTCCTATCCGGCCATTGCTCGACTCTTTGGTGGACGCGACCACACGACCGTGATTCATGCCGTCGACAAAATCACGCGTCTGATGGCTGAGCGCAGTGAGACCTACGATCGAGTCACCATGCTTGTGAAAAACTTGAAGTTGAGCTGACATGAATTTCATTCAACACACCTCTTCGCGCATGATCAACAGACTGTGTACATCTCGTGTGCATAAGCGCTCGCATCGTGTGGGCAACCAACAGTTATCCCCCGCCTCAACAAGCGACTGCAGTTTGGGTGTGGATAGCTGTGCACAAGTGTGCGCGGGTCGTTTCTCATCTCACGCTGGGCGAATGAGACTTCATCCACAATCCACAGCCCTTATTATTAGAACTATCTCAAATCCTCATCAAGACGTGATGACAACAATGAAGGAGATCAGCCGTGAAATTTCGGTGTGAACGTGAAGTCCTCGCTGAGGCATTCGGAGCCGCAAGTCGTGCGTCTACTGGTCGAGCGACCAATCCAACATTGTCGTGTTTGCGTTTAGTTCTTGCTGGTGAACTCTTACGCGTCACCGGCACCGACGGTGACTTAACGATTGATGTGAGTCTCACTGTTTCTGGAATGAAAGACGGAGTCGTTTTAGTTCCAGCAAAACTCACCAGTGAAGTTGTTCGTTCGCTTCCTTCGGGCGCAGTTGAATTTGATCTTGGCGAAGAAAAAGTTGATATCTCGGCTGGTCGTGTGAACTTCACAGTTCCGATTGGTGCGGGCGACGACTTTCCAAAGTGGTCGGGCACAGTTGGTGAAGGTGCACCGATGGCGGCGAAAGATTTGTCTGAAGCGCTCAAGCAAGTTGTCCGCGCCGCCAGTAACGATGATGCTCGTGGTGTGTATACCGGCGTCTTGATGACGGGCGTCGAAGGAAAACTTCGCCTCGTTGCGACCGACTCGTATCGGATGGCCATTCGCGACATCGCAGCCAACGTGATTCCTGATGAAGCGAACTTCGTTGTTCCGGCCCGCGCCCTAAATGAATTGCAACGACTACTCGGTACCGCTGATCGTGTATCGATCAACATCACCGAGAACGATGCAACTTTTGAAGTCGGCAACATTCGCTTGGTGACACGACTCCTTAAGGGCGCATTTGCTGATTACAAGCGCTTAATTCCACCAAATTTGCCAAACACGTTGAAGGTTTCGCGCGAAGCAATGATTGATGCGATTCGTCGCGTGAAGTTGGTTGCGCGTGACCCGATTGGAACGCCTTTGCGTTTGCAGGTTGCCGGCGATGCTGTGACGTTACGAATGGTGACGCCAGACAACGGTGAAGCAACCGAACAAATCGATGCGGTTTCTTCTGGTAGCGATATTGAGATTCGTTTCAATAATGAACTTTTGGCGTCTGGTCTTGAAGCGTGCGGAACTGATGAAATCACCATTCAAACCAGCGAACCAGGCAAACTAGCTCTTATTCGTGGTGTCGATCAGAATGAGTTCACATACTTGTTGATGCCACTGAAGTCGTGATCGCGCGATGATCGTCGAGCAATTAGAGCTCGTCGATTTCCGCAATTACATCAACGCGTCGTTTGCATTGACGTCTGGTGTCACAGCAATTGTTGGGCGCAACGCGCAAGGAAAAACCAACGTTGCTGAAGCGATGGCGTTCTTGGCAACACTCGACAGTTTTCGTCAAGTACCGCCAGTTGCCTTAGTTCGTGAAGGTGCAGATTTCGCGACGATTCGCGCAGTCGTGCGCCACAACGATGGTCGCGAGTTACAAGTTGAAGTGCAGATTCAACGTCAAGGACGAACCATTGTTCAAGTCAACAAACAACGACTACCGCGCACGCGTGATTTACTTGGAGTACTGCGCGTCACTGTTTTCTCGCCAGATGATCTTGAACTTATAAAAGGTTCACCGTCCGAACGACGACGTTTCGTTGACGAAACGTTGGTAAGCCTGGCGTTACGCAACGACGCGTTACGCCTTGAACTTGATCGTGTTTTAAAACAACGCAACACGCTTTTACGTCAAGCAAATGGTCGTCTGACCGAAGAGGTTGGGTTCACTCTTGATGTTTGGGACGAAAAACTTGCCGCGATCGGAAACGAAATTGGTCACGAACGAGCCACGGTGCTCGCGCAACTTCAACCGCTAGTGCAACAGGCCTATCAACACTTGGCTGGCCAACTAATGGCTGTGACCTTGCAATACGAACCAGCCTGGCGACGAACGGGTCTAGGAATGGCGTTAGCAACTGCGCGACAAGACGACATTAGGCGAGGCGTGTCAACCGTCGGACCCCATCGAGACGACATCGATCTGTACCTTGGTTCGTTACCAGCGCGAACCCACGCCAGTCAAGGCGAAATGCGATCGTTGGCGCTCTCGTTGCGGCTCGCCGCCCACCAGTTAGTTGCCGAAAAGACTGACATGACACCATTGCTGGTTCTCGATGACGTTTTGTCCGAACTCGACCCCGATCGATGCACGGCACTGCTGACCCACTTGCCTAAAGGTCAGGTCGTCATCACGACCGCAAGCGCTCTTCCTGAGGCCGCGCGACCCGACCGGGTGCTGCGAATCGAAGGAGGCGCCGTTGTCACCGATCAATCCTGAACCAACCCCGATTTCGAGCAGTATTGATCGACTTCTCAAGTCGTTGCGGGGTGGCGATCGCCAGACCACCGTGACGGTCTTTTCACGATGGGCCGAAATCGTGGGCGAACCCGTCTGTAGTCATGTCAAACCTCTCAAACTTGATGCCGGAACTTTAATTGTTGAGGTCGACGAACCAGCCTGGGCGACCCAATTGAAATTTCTTGAAGCCGACCTTTTGACCCGTCTCAATGTTGGGGGAGCGATGCCCGTTGAGCGGCTCGAAATTCGTGTGCAACGACGCCGGTAATTGGTTCAATTTCGGATCATAAAAACATGCCAAAAAATAGTGTATTTGCCCTGCGTATGAGGCCCGTATTGACGCGCTTAAGAGGTTGTTAGCGACTAAGATTTTTTCGTTGTGTTGAGCCATCGTGTCGCCCAAGATTTTCGTCCGGAGCACACAGTCGTTACGGCCTTCTAAACCCACCCAAGAGGAATACGTGTCCAATAAAAGCACTACCACCACAGGCGATTACGGCGCCAAAGATATTCAGGTTCTCGAAGGTCTTGATCCTGTTCGCAAACGACCTGGTATGTACATCGGTTCGACTGGTCTGACGGGTCTTCACCATTTGATTTGGGAAGTCGTCGACAACGCCGTCGACGAAGCAATGGCTGGTCATTGCACCACTATTGGTGTGACCCTGCTCGAGAACGGCGGTTGCCGTGTTGATGACAACGGTCGCGGTATTCCGGTTGACCCATATCCATCAGGCCCGCATAAAGGCAAGAGCGCAGCCGAAGTTGTTTTGACGGTGCTGCACGCCGGCGGAAAGTTCGGCGGCGAGGGCTACAAAGTTTCTGGCGGCCTGCACGGCGTGGGTGTCTCGGTAGTTAATGCACTCTCAACCAAACTCATACTTGAAATTGATCGCGGTGGTCAGCGTTACGAACTTGAGTTTGAAGACGGTGGAAAACCAAAAGGAAAGATTGCCATTACTGGCGACACCCCCGCTCGTGGACGTAAGAACGGCACGTCGGTCACTTTCTGGCCCGATCAGACCATCTTTGCTTCAGAAGGAACCGAATTTGTGGCGCGCACAGTTCTTGAGCGATTACAAACCATGGCTTTCTTGAATCGCGGACTCGAAATTGTTTTTAAAGACGAGCGCATCGGCAAGACCCAAGACGTGACTTTCCAATACAAGGGCGGCATTGTCGACTTCGTGAAGCATCTCAATCAGTCGAAAGAAGCTTTGTTTAGCAAAGTCGCTTACTACGAAGATGAAGACGAAGGTCAAATGCTCGACATCGCACTTCAGTGGAACAACGGATATCACGAAGGTATTCATGGTTACGCCAACGGCATCAGCACCGTTGAAGGCGGAATGCACGTTGAAGGTTTCAAGACTGCGTTGACGAGTGTTGTCAATAAGTACGCCAAGAACCGCGGACTTCTGAAAGAAAAAGACGACAACTTGCTAGGTGAAGATATCCGTGAAGGAATCACCGCCATCATCTCGGTCAAGTTGGGCGAACCGCAATTCGAGGGTCAGACCAAAGCCAAACTCGGAAACGTTTCCATGCGTTCATTTGTGCAGAAGGTAACAAACGAACGTCTGGCCGAATGGCTAGATGAAAATCCGACCGAAGCCAACAAGATTGTCAAGAAGGCTTTAGCAGCAGCGCAAGCGCGAGTTGCTGCGAAGAATGCCCGTAATGCTGTGCGGCGTAAAACAGCACTTGCTGGCGCGGGTATGCCTGACAAGTTGAAAGACTGCAGTAGCGGCAATCCAGCAGAGAGTGAAATCTTTATTGTTGAAGGTGACTCAGCAGGTGGCACAGCACTTGACGCACGCGACCCGCGTACACAGGCAATCTTGCCGATTCGCGGAAAGATTCTGAACGTTGAACGCGCTCGCCTCGACAAGATGCTCAAGAACAATGAAGTCATCGCACTTGTCACCGCAATCGGCGGCGGCGTGGGCGATGAGTTCGATGCAGCGAAAGCGCGCTATCACAAGATCATCATCTTGGCTGACGCTGATGTTGACGGCAGCCACATTCGTACATTGTTGTTGACATTCTTCTTCCGTCAAATGCGCCCGCTTGTTGAAGCAGGTTTTGTGTACATCGCACAGCCTCCGTTGTTCTCAACCGAAGTCGGCAAGGTGAAGATTTACCTCAAGGACGATATTGCGAAGACGCGATTCCTTGAAGAACACCCCAATCACAAAAAAGAATTCCAGCGACTGAAGGGTCTTGGTGAAATGGACTGGGAAGAGTTGCGTTCAACGACCATGTTGGATGGAACGCGAACTTTGTTGCAAGTAACAGTTGATGAAGCGGCATTGGCCGATGAAGTCATGGGCGTGCTCATGGGCGACGACGTTGAAAGTCGTAAGCACTTCATTCAGACCAACGCTAAAGACGTAAGGTTCCTCGATATCTGATGGCAAGCAAAAAGACTCCTCCCTCCACGCCCGACGAAGGCGCCACACCAGACGAACCAAACATTCCCGTTCAGCCCGTTTCGTTGCAAGACGAAATGGAACGATCGTTCCTTGACTACGCAATGTCAGTCATCATGTCGCGAGCGCTTCCCGATGTACGCGACGGATTGAAGCCAGTTCACCGCCGCATTATTTGGGACATGGAAGAACAGGGATTCCGTCCCGATCGACCATTCGTAAAATCAGCTCGTGTCAGTGGTGACACGATGGCCAAGTATCACCCCCACGGTGACAGCGCGATTTATGACGCCTTGGTGCGTATGGCTCAGCCGTTCTCACTACGTCACCCATTGATTGCCTTCCACGGCAACTACGGCTCACCCGACTTTGGTCCAGCCGCCAGTCGTTACACCGAATGCCGTTTGCATCCATTAGCGATGCACCTGTTGGCCGACATTGACGAAAACACTGTCGACATGATTCCAACCTATGACGGCTCGCGCGAAGAGCCAGTCGTGCTACCCGCACGTTTCCCTAACTTGTTGGTGAACGGCGTACAAGGAATTGCTGTTGGTATGGCAACCAACATTCCGCCCCACAACTTGGGTGAAGTTATTGACGCATGTATCCACTTGCTCATGAACCCGACTGCGACCACTGAAGACCTGATGGCTTTTGTGAAAGGTCCCGACTTCCCGACCGGTGGCGCAATTCTTGGTCGTTCCGGAATCATGGACGCGTACCGCACTGGTCGTGGCAGCATCAAGATGCGCGCAACTGCTGCGATTGAAGAAACTAAGCGTGGCGGAATGCAAATTGTTGTCACCGAGTTGCCGTACCAAACCAGTTGTTCGGCAATTGCTGGTCGCATACAAGAACTCGTCGACAACGGCGAACTTGATGGCATCGCCGATGTCAACGACGGATCATCTGGTGGCAAGACGTATCTCACGATTCAACTCAAGCGTGATGCCAACGCCAATGTTGTGCTCAACAACTTGTTCAAGCAGACACAACTGCAAACAAGTTTCGGTGTCAACATGGTTGCGTTGGTCGACGGCGTTCCGCGTCAACTGACGTTGGCTGATGCTCTGAACGGATACATCCGCCACCAGATCGAAGTATTGACTCGTCGTACTGAATTCCGTCTTGATAAGGCCGAACGACGTTTGCACTTGCTCGACGGTCGATTGAAGGCGCTCAATGTCATCGATCAGATCATCAAGTTGATTCGTGAAAGCGAAGATGCCCCCGCAGCAAAAGCCGCATTGATGGTTGCGCCATACGACTTCACCGAAGTTCAGGCCATTGACATCCTTGACATGCAACTGCGTCAACTCACGCGTTTGTCACGAATCGATCTTGAATCTGAAATGGGTCAACTCAACGAACGCATCGCCGAACTGAAGTCGATTTTGGCTGATGACGCAAAGTTACGTGGAGTGATCTCTGAAGAGATGTTGGCCATCAAAGAAGAGCATGCAACCCCTCGCGTGTGCCCGATCACTTTTGATTCTGGGGACATGAGCATTGAAGACCTCGTCGATGACACCGAGCTGGTGGTTGTCATGACCGAAGCCCAGTACATCAAAACGGTTCTTGCGTCGAACTTTAAGAATCAAGGACGTGGCGGCAAGGGCGTCACCGGCGCGAAACTTAAGACTGACGACATCGTGAAGCACGTCATCTTCACGGGAGCGCACGCGTACTTACTGTTCTTCTCGAACAGGGGACGGGTCTATCGTTTGCGAGCGCACGAGTTACCCGAGCGCGAACGTGCCACAAAGGGCGTTCCGATCGTCAACTTGTTGCCGTTGCAAATGGGCGAAACTATTGAGGCAATTATTGACACACGCAACTTCGATGCCGAAAGGTTCTTGTTCTTCGCAACGCGCGATGGTGTCGTGAAAAAGACGGCATTCAATGAGTACGACAATGGTCGTCGCGATGGTTTGATTGCACTTAACTTGCGTGACAACGACGAATTGGTTCGAGTTATCGAAACAAGCGGCTCAGACGACATCTTCATGGTGAGCAAGTCAGGTATGACTATCCGCTTCTCTGAAAACGAAGTTCGTCCAATGGGCCGTGCTGCCGCTGGTGTGCGAGGTATGAAATTGCGACCCGGCGACAAAGTGGTGAGCGTCGATGTTGCTCGTGACGATGCCGCAATCTTGATGGTGACTGAAGCCGGATACGGAAAGCGCACTCAACTCGATAAGTTCCGCAGTCAAACCCGTGGTGGTATCGGTGTGCGCGGAATTCAAATTGGTGAAAAGAAAGGCGCGGTCGTTGCAGCATTCATGGCCGGCCTCGACGACGAAATTGTGGCAGTGACCTCTGGTGGCTCCACCATTCGCACAGACGTGCGCAACATCTCGTCACAAGGTCGTACTGCGACTGGTGTACGAGTGATGACTGTCGAGCCTGGACAGGCCGTCACATCAGTTGCGTTGATTCTTGCCACCGACGACGACGAGTGAGGCAACAAACCGATCGAGGTAATGCCAGCATCCTGATGATGGGGGTGCTGGCATTGTCATTTTCATGGTCTCTGGCCTTGGTTGCCGTTGAACAAAAATTGACGACATCGATGTCGGCTCAAACAGTGGCTGATGCGGCCGCTCTCGCTGCTGTTGAAAGTGGCGAAAGTGTCGCCCAACAATTAGTCGCGTTAAATCAGGCGCGCATCGTGTCGCTTGAGGTGCAAACCATCGCGGATCAAGGCGTCGTCGTCGTTGTCGTGATTGAACTTGATGGAGTGCAAGCGCAGGCAACAGCCAGCAACGCGAACTGAGAGATCCAAAGCGACACAAACTCGGTGGGTAAGTGTTCTACGCTGACACTGTGGCCGAATCTGACGACCCGTTCTTTATAGTTCCTGCAGTCGTCCCCGACGACAGTCCAGTGACGCGCTCAAACACTGGTTCACTCCCGCGAACCGAAGCCCTTCCTACTCAACTCATCAGAACGCCGTCGCCTACTGAGACGATTCCTAACGAACTGTTACCAGAAGAACCGGTTCGCCGAAGTGTGTCGTTTGAACGACCAGCGGTGCGACGAACCACCCGCATTGTGCGCCACATAGACCCTTGGAGTGTTTTTCGGGTGACCCTGGTGTTCCATTTTGTTTTGTATTTGACGCTGCTGTTGACCGGCGTGCTTTTATGGAATGTTGCCAACGCAACCGGAACTGTCGACAACGTCGAGCGGTTCATGGAAAGTTTCGGCTGGGACACTTTTCAGTTCAAAGGTGGTGAACTCTTCCATCAGGCGTGGGTTCTTGGACTGTTCGTTGTTATCGGTGTGACCGGTTTGGCCATTTTGGCGGTGACGACGTTCAATCTGATCACCGATTTGGTGGGCGGCATCCGAGTGACGATTCTGGAAGGTAAACCAGAGGCGAAAAAGAGTCCAAAACCAGCTAAGCGAGCCCAACAATCGCCAACATCTCGGGTTGATCGTCCGTGACGGTTGAGACCGGGCCTATCTCGCCGATAGGGTTCTGACACTGCAGTAACCCTGCGGGGGCTATAGCTCAGTCGGTTAGAGCGCATCCCTGATAAGGATGAGGTCACAAGTTCGATTCTTGTTAGCCCCACGGTGAAAATGCTGAGACG
>WLMQ01000199.1 GCA_009700145.1 Actinomycetota bacterium | reverse complement strand
GGTTGTGCGCTGTTCGACATCACGACACCATCAGGTTCGGCCACAGTTAACTTGTCTATTCCAGGCCGGCATATGGCACTCAATGCGGCGGCCGCGATTGCCGTGGGTGAAGCACTAGGAGTCAATCTTGAATTGATGGTTGAGTCATTGCGATCGGCATCAATATCTGATCGCCGTATGCAGAGCAAGACCACGAAAAATGGAGCGTTGTTGCTTGATGATTGTTATAACGCCAACCCAACGTCAATGGCGGCAGCGATTGAGACTCTCGCTCAAATTTCGGCCACCCGTAAAGTTGCGGTTCTTGGCGTCATGGCTGAAATCGAAAATCCCGAATTGGCGTATACAGATATTGCTCGATTAGCTAGAGCGAACAAAATTGAAATCATCGCCGTCGGCACCGGTGGATTTGGCACGACTTCGTTGACAGTTGATGAAGCGATTGAGCAACTCAATCATTGTGATAGTTCGGTCGCGATCTTGGTCAAGGGCAGTCGTGTGGCGGCGCTCGAACGAGTTGTTGATGCAGTTATTGCTGAATAAGGAAAGCATTCTTGGGTAGGTGATCGAGGTCGCACCACCAAGCCAAGAACAGCGCAAATAATGCTCCGAAGAACAAAACCCAACGAGCACCAATTGCATCAATGATTGGACCTGCCAGCAGTCCACCAATGGTGACAGTTCCACCAAACGACATAAACCAAAGCGGCATCACGGTCACTCGTTCAGTGTCACGAAGGTTCTGTTGGAACACGGTCACCATGGCGTTGGCGGTCATGAAGTAAAAAAGCCCGAGCACAAAACCAACTGGGAAAGCCCATGTCACCGAATGGATGCTCGCAAAGGCCCCGAGTGCTATTGCGAAACCGACGAAACCCCGCTTAATAATGGTGGGTCGATGAATATGAGACAGGAAAGTTCCGGTTGCTAGGGCGCCACATAATGCACCGAGACCCCACACTGCGTACAGCCAGCGATACATCGAGCCCACTGGGCTGATGCCGAAGTTCAAACGAGCAACTGATGAGAAGAGCCCGACGTAAATCAAACAGAACAACGAAAATGCCGTCATTGAAATCAAGAGACGCGAAAGCACGCGCCGTGAATTTGCAATGTTGACACCCGACAGCGCACGTCGCCAACCAGTCTCGGTTGGCGCAGAACGAATATCGGGAATCTGCACCATGAAGAGAGAAATAATCAGAAACAGATAGGTCGCGGCGTTAATGACAAAGATCTGCGAGGTGCTGACGCCCCAAATCGCGAGAAGGGCAGCGATAGCCGGACCAATAACGCGACTTCCGTTGAGTTGCGTTGAATTGAGGCTGATTGCGCCAGCAAGATCTCGTCGGTCAACCAGCATCGGAACACTTGCTTGAAATGCCGGGGCGTTCAATGCGTTGCCAACTCCGATAGCGGTTTGTGCAAGGAATAATGCCCAGATAGGACCGTCAACACTGATGATCGCCGCAAGTACTAGTGAGAAAACTAGTTGCAACCATTGCATGGCCAAGAGATAACGCTGGAGGTTGAAGCGACTAGCGATGATCCCACCAGGAATTGCGAGCAACAGCAGTGGACCTAGCTGTGCAAAGACCAAAAGACTCACAATTTTGGCCGACCCAGTGCGGTCATCGATATAAGCCGGCAGGGCCAGGTTTTGCATCCAGGTGCCAATGTTCGACAACAACATGCCCGTCCACACCAAGCGGTAATTGCGATATGAGAAAGCCGCTCGAGCTGTACCGGCACGATGGCGGTGAGGGAGAGGCGGCAGTTGAGTGTCAGACATGGAACGCCACGGGTGGCCTTTTGAGCCTAGTGAGAGTCACTGTTCGGGGGTGGGGAAATGACAAACTAGAGATGTGACTCAGGATTCATCAACTCGACCTCTCGAAAACCTTGTTCCACCACCGACCAATGGTGGTGCCTGTCGTTCAAATCTCGGCACCTTTTCTGAGTGCCCGTTGTGCGGCGGCAACTTGACACCCGAACATGCTCATTTCAAATGTCGCGGTTGCGGCTGGCGCGACTCGTGTTGCGACTAGTTACTTGCGCAACTTTTCGATAGCAGCAGCGACGGCGAGTACCTGATCTTCGCGACCAGGTTTGCCAACTACTTGCAGTCCAATCGGAAGTCCGGCATTTTTCTCCGATGAGTGTTGGCCGCATGGCACCGAGACGATCGGTAGCGGCGATGCCAAATTCCAGATTGATGTCATGTCTTCGGTGTGACACAGGCCGTTGTCGGGAAGTGCGGGGCGTGACATGTTGTCGATCTTGGTTGCCGGACCAGGTGCTTGCGACATTGTTGGGCAAATCAAAACATCGTGATCATGTAATGGGGCAGTCGCACGATGCCAGAAATCAGTGCGTTCAATTTCCATGCGCTTGGCATCAACTGCACTAAATGTTTCACCTAGTTGAATGAGCCACACCACGAGTGGATCCATGATTGACTGATGTTCTTCAACAAGGTGGCCGTAATAAGCCGCCATAAAGATGCCCCACATCTCGAGCCACAGTGCACCGTCACGAATAGTGAAGTGGGGGTCGACATTGTGAACGCTTGCGCCAAATCCTGTGAGTTGCTTCGCTGTGTCGCGGACTGCTGTGGCAATTTCGGGATCAACATCCCAACAACCAAGACCAATTGAGAGTCCGATGGACATTCCATCAATTGATGTTGATGTCGGTCGGCTGAGTGACGAAAGTACCGAGAATGGATCAGCCATGGACGGCCCTTGTGTTGCCAGTAAGAATTCCCAGGCATCATCCACTGTGCGGGCGAGTGGTCCATGGTGCGACAAGGTGTCAAACAAACCTGGAAGTGCAGTCATCGGGATACGACCGAGCGATGGTTTCAATCCGACGATGCCACACCAAGATGCTGGAATGCGTACCGAACCGCCCATATCGCTGCCTTCGGCGAGCGCAACACAGCCACTAGCAACGGCAGCAGCCGAACCACCGCTTGACCCACCGGTGGTGCGGTCGTGGTTGTGTGGGTTGCGTGTGGCACCCCATAACAAGTTGTCGGTGATGCCAGCGTGAGCGAATTCGGGAGTATTGGTGCTGCCCACGATGATCGCCCCAGCATCAAGAAGTTTCTGGACGACTGCATCGGTATGGCGCGCAACATTGTG
>WLMQ01000198.1 GCA_009700145.1 Actinomycetota bacterium | reverse complement strand
GCCTCATCGGTTTCGCTACTTGCAACACTGATGCTCAATGTCGGTGAACCCACCATGGCCTTCAGTTCACGAGGTGCACCCTGGCGCACGATATGTCCGTGATCGATGATGGCGATGCGATCAGCAAGTTGATCGGCTTCTTCAAGATATTGAGTAGTCAACAACACCGTGGTTCCGCCGGCGTTGAGTCGCTTCACTTCTTCCCATAATGTGAGGCGACTCATGGGGTCAAGACCAGTGGTGGGTTCATCTAAGAAGAGCACGGTTGGTTCGTGCACGAGCGAAAGCGCAAGATCGAGGCGACGTCGCATGCCACCTGAGTACGTGCCTACTCGTCGATCGGCTGCTGCTGTTAGTCCAACTCGTTCAAGAAGTTCTTCGCCACGATTTTTCCCAGCAATTTTGGACAAGCCATAGAGCACCGCTTGAAGTGTGAGAAGTTCGCGACCAGTCATGAGCGGGTCGATGGCTGCATCTTGAAGTGCGACGCCAATGGATCGACGAACTTTGTCAGCATCTTTGACGACGTCATAACCGGCAACAAATGCTGTTCCGGCTGTTGGTTTCAAAAGCGTTGTCAGCATGCGCACTGTCGTGCTCTTGCCCGCACCGTTCGGTCCGAGGAATCCGAAAATTTCACCTTGCTGAACTTCGAGATCGACGCCGTCGACGGCTTTGATGGCGTTGTCGCCAGTTCCGAAATAGCGTGAGAGTCCGGTAGCGATAATGGGGGCTTGAGTCACAAGGTTGCACTCTACAAGTTGTATAGGTCGATATATGAAAAGACCCGATGATCAACGTGACCGTTGATCATCGGGTCTGAACGAGTTCTGGCCTGAATGACTGAATTGAATTACTGGGCAGCCTGAATTGCACGCCACACGCGCTCGGCGGTGCAGGGCATTTCGATGTGCTTCACGCCGAGGTGTGATACGGCGTCAACAACTGCTGACTGAATAGCCGGTGTTGATCCGATCGTTCCGGATTCTCCGATTCCCTTAGCGCCGATGGCGTTGATAGGTGTTGGTGTCTCCATATGAATGACTTCAACACTTGGCAATTCGGCAGCGGAGATAAATCCGTAGTCAGCCAAGTTAGATGTCGTCGGGTTGCCGTCGGCGTCGTACAGAACTTCTTCAAGAAGCGCTTGAGCAACACCTTGTGCAACTCCGCCATGAATCTGTCCGTCAAGCAACATTGGGTTGAGAACCTTGCCAGCATCGTCACACGCAACTTGACGCAAGTGCTTGACGCGACCAGTCTCGGTGTCAACTTCAACAACAGCGATGTGAGCACCGAACGGGAAAGTTGCTCCCGAAACGTTGATCACTTCGTCGTGCAAAAGTCCACCGCTGCTCTTTTCGGCAACTGCGAGATCGGCCCAGGTCTTAGTGACTGCAGGAGTTCCAACAACATGGAATGCGCCACGAGCTTTGTCGAGAACAACATCGGCTTCGCTGACTTCGAGCAAACGAGCCGCAACTGACTTGGCTTTTTCGGCCAATGTGCCCGCAACTTGGAAAACTGCGTTGCCGCCTTGTTGCAATGAACGCGAACCCATTGTTCCGGTTCCGATCGGAACGAGATCGGTGTCTCCCCAGACCAGTTCAATGCGGTCCATCGGGATGCCGGTCTGTTCTTGCACGAGCATTGACCATGCGGTGTCGTGACCCTGACCATGCGGCGAAGTGCCGGTGTAGACAACAGCGCGACCATCTTCAAGAACTTCGACTTTGGCTGATTCGCCGTTGCCAACACCACCGGTGATTTCAACGTACACACTCACACCGATGCCGAGTTGTTTGACATCTCCGCTTGCACGACGTTTGGCTTGTTCGGCACGAAGAGCCTTGTAATCGGCGGCATCAAGTGCCTTATCAAGCGCTGTTTCGTAGTCGCCAACGTCGTAGGTCTGACCGACGACAGTGGTGTGTGGTTCGAGGAACTTCGGAATGAGGTTCATCCGACGAACTTCAGCAGCATCCTTGCCAATCTCAAGTGCGAACAAGTCCATGGCGCGCTCGATAGCGGCGGTGGCTTCGGGTCGGCCGGCACCGCGATACGCAACGATTGGCGTGGTGTTAGTGACAACCGAAGTAGTGCGGCATTCAATGTTCGGGATGGCGTACACGCCACTTGACATTGGGCGGGTCATAAACGGGGCCAAGATGGTTCCCATGTCGGCGAATCCGCCGGAATCTTGAATGGCGTGCAACTGGTAGTGAGTGACTTTGCCAGCCTTGGTGCCACCGATGGTGACGTACTGCAACTGTGCACGACCATGGCCAAGAGCCATCATCGATTCGGTGCGAGTTTCGCGCCACTTCACGGCACGACCAATCTTCTTAGCGATCACACCGAGCAACAACTCTTCGGGGTATGCGCCAATCTTTGCGCCAAAGCCACCACCGACATCAGGTGTCAAAATGTGTACAAGTTCTTTGTCAACGCCATTTGCCGCAGCAATGGGTTCAACACCACCTTGTGCGTGCTGAGTTGACAACCATTGCGTGAGACGTCCATCGGCACCCCAAACGGCAGCAGCACCACGAACTTCAAGCGGGCAAGGAGCGACGCGCTGGTTCATGAAGCGACCCTTGACAACTACTTCGCAACCTTCAAAGTATGCGTCGCCGGTATTTTCGGGAATTCCAAGAACAGTCGTGTCAAACACAACGTTGCTGCCAGCTGATTCGTAAATGAGTGTTGTGCTGACCATCGCTGCTTCAACATCAACGAATGCTTCGAGATAGTCATAATCGATGATAATTGCTTCAGAAGCATCTTCGCCTTGTTCGCGAGTTTCGGTCACGATGGCAACAACTGGCTCGCCGACGTAACGAACTTTGTCGCTCGCCAAGAGTGTGCGGGCAACCATCGGGTTGAAGGCTGCGGGGACTGGCTGTAGCGCCAGCGATGCGGCAGTGAAGACCGCGATAACGCCGGGCATTGCTTCGGCCTCTGATGTGTCAATTGAAATGATGCGAGCATGTGCTGCTGATGAGCGCGCGTACGTCACATGGACAGCGCCGACAAGGCGCTCTTCTTCGAACAAGTCGTCGACATACTTGCCGCCCGTCGTCAAGAACTTTGGATCTTCTTTGCGAAGAACTCGTGTGCCAAGAATGCTGCTACCGGTCACGTCAAAACCCCCGTGTACATCAACTGAGAACTGCTCTCAGCACCTGCGACCTTACTCTGAGCAGGCTGACCG
>WLMQ01000197.1 GCA_009700145.1 Actinomycetota bacterium | reverse complement strand
GCGGTGAGTTCAGTGAGCACCATCAGTAATTCGCTTGATGTCATTGCCTGGAATACCGACAAGCATTATGTGGCTGAAGTTGCCGAGATGGGTTTACCCGTTGTGCCAACAAGATTTATCGAGCCGAGCGACACTGATTGGTTGGATGATGTGAGCATGTTGCTTGCGACGGGCGACGTTGTTGTGAAGCCCACAATTAGCGCTGGCAGCAACGACACCGAACGCCACAGCAACATCGATATCGCACAAAAACACATCAGTGAATTGTTGTCGGCACAACGATCAGTGATGTTGCAGCCGTACCTCAATGATGTCGATGTGGAGTCTGAAACTGGTTTGGTTTTTATCGACGGCAAGTTCTCGCATGCTTTTGCCAAAGGCGCATTACTGGCACAAGCAAAAAATATGACGAGTGGTTTGTATGCCGAAGAAGAAATCGTTATTCGCCAACCAACCGACGAGCAACTGTTGATTGGTGAAAGAGCTGTGAAGTGGTTGACATCACGCTTTGGAAAATTGCTCTATGCCCGTGTTGATTTATTGCCGACTGCATATGGCCCAGTGATCATTGAGTTAGAACTCACTGAACCTTCGCTGTATTTGTTGTTACACCCCGACGCTGCAACCGAATTAGCCAATGCATTGATCAGTCATTCGTGACTACTGATTAAACGGCTCATCAAAAGTCGCCGTGCCTGCAGTATCGAGTGTCATTGACGTTCCCATAAATGACATCAGGATGGGCTTACCCATGGTTCCGGTGTTTGAGTCGTAGACATTGATCAAAATCAAATCACCAAAAACTTCAATCGAATCAATCGTTAAGTACAAACCCTGAGGTAAACGAATTTCAGCGATACGGGTCGCACTGGTTCGATCAAGGACAACTAAGAGGTCGGCTTCAATCCAAGCGAGACGTTGGCCGCTTGGGTCAATCGTGAATTGACTTGGGCAAACCGAGCAATCGCTATACGAGTCAGCTAAACCAAAATCGTTTGGATTCGTCGTGTATCCGTCAAGGTGGAGGAAAAATGGGCCGGTGTCGGCTTCGGCAAAAAATTGCCCAACGATGATGTTGCTGCCGAACGTTAAACGCGACGTGCCACTTTCCCAACCGCCGATCATTCCAAAAGAAGTGGTCAGGCCGGTGTTGAGTTCGAAAGCAATTAACTCTTCTTGGGCATCTTCTAAACCAGAACCACTGCTCAACGAATACAAAACAAATGTTGAGCCAGACTCGGTATACACATCATGAAGACGTAACAATTCGTTCGCTGGGTTAGCAACACTTTGGACAACAGATGTTGTGGCCCCGACTCGATAGATGTTGGTGTCACCAGGTTGTTGATAGTCGGTGGGTGCATGTTGAGCAATGAATGTTCCGTCCGGAAGACGAAAGGCGAGATCCCAAGATTGCGAATCGACAAGAGTCGTATTCGAGTCGGCTATATGACTGATGCCTTGACTACCTGCAATGGTGATCGGGTGATTGATACTCGCAACGACAGTTGTCGTGTCTTGAATAGTCGTCGGAACCAATGTGGTTGGTAACACTGATGGTTGGATCGTTGAAGTAACTACCGATGTTGACGGTGAAGTTGACGTAGTCGCGACGGCAGTGTTGGAGTCATTCCCACCCAACGAGAGCGTCAAAATCAAGCCCACGATCAGCATCACGACAAAGGCACTTGCGCCGATAACGATGAGTTGACGGGTAGAGCTACCAGATGGCGGGGGAGTCACGGGTACGGCGGTGGTCTGGGCCCACAGATCGTCGGGCTCGATGCCGTCGTTGCTCATACGCTTGACCGTAGCCTTTCAGGTAATGACTCGTAAACGCACCGACAAGATTTTGGTCGTCAAGATCGATTCTGAGTCATCTCGTCGCGTGCCCGACGACTTGGTCGTTGAAGAGCCGATGTCGATTCGCCTAGATGGTCATTTAGTCGCAACGACAATGCGTACTCCTGGGCACGATTACGAATTAGCGGCTGGGTTTTGTTTTAACGAGGGCTTATTGGCCGGCGCCCCCGTTCAAGGTGTGCGCTACTGCGCCGACGGTTCGGCTGTTGACAGCAACTTCAATGTGGTGACCGTCGAAACCGGCAATCGTGCACCGGTCCCGACACCACGCTTAGGTACGACGACATCTAGTTGTGGAGTCTGTGGGACTGAATCAATTGATGTGTTGGTTGAGCGTCTGTCGCCATTGCCGACTGAACGATTGGCTGCAATATCAAATGACCTTGTTCTGTCGATCGCTGGGCTGGTGCGCCCCGGGCAGACACTCTTTGATCAAACGGGAGCCGTACACGCCGCTGCCGCCTTTGATGCCTCAGGCAACGTGCTCGTGGTCCGAGAAGATGTCGGTCGGCACAACGCGGTTGACAAGGTCGTTGGTCGACTGCTTCTCGATCACTCATTGCCTGCACATGGTCTCGGACTATTTGTCTCGAGCCGTGCCAGCTTTGAAATGGTGCAAAAGGCTTGGGCTGCCGGATTCGGCACATTGGTATCGGTGAGCGCGCCAACCTCATTAGCAGTTCAAACAGCAAAAGTTGCCGGCATGAATCTTTTTGGCTTTGTGAGAGACGGCTCAGCTGTCCGCTATAGCCCTGCGTGAGTTCGCAGATAGGGTTTTATCCATGAGTGAGCATGCCCCCGTAGTTGGTCCAGCCGAAGACGGAACTATCAGCCCCAGCGTTGGTCTTTCTGTCATCCATCTATTTGCCAAACCAACTTTGGTATACGAAGCCGATGAATTCATCGCCGCCGTGAAAGATGCCGAAGCGGCTGGCGTACAAGTTGTTTGCGTGTCAATGCTTGGCCACAAGGCCGACGTTGCAATTATGGCCCTCACTAAAGATTGGCGTTTGTTGCGCAAGTTTCAAACGGCACTTCAGCACGCTGGTCTTGACATCATTGACAGTTATGTGTCGATGACTGAAGTCAGTGAATACGCCGTTGGTATGCCCGAGGCAATGTTGACCCCACGGCTCTATCCGCAACTTCCACCCGAGGGCAAGTTGGCTTGGTGTTTCTATCCCATGAGCAAGAGCCGCGTGAAAGATGCGAACTGGTTCACCTTGCCGTATGACCGACGTAAAGAACTGATGCACGAACACGGCACGAGCGGACGTAAGTTTGCTGGTCGAGTGATTCAGATTGTGACTGGCTCAACCGGAGTTGACGATTTCGAATGGGGAGTGACCTTGTTT
>WLMQ01000196.1 GCA_009700145.1 Actinomycetota bacterium | reverse complement strand
GCTCGCGAATCGAGCGTTCAATCAGCGTCTGACCGAGGGCTTGGTTATATGGCGAGTTTGGACTTGAGTTCGTCACATGTGCACCGAAATTGACGCGATAAAGACCGCTGGTCCGATCAAGGTCACGGCTCGAGTTGACGAATCAACTCGGACCTTGGCGTCGCCACCATCCATATGCACAATCACTTCGGGTGTCGACGCTGGCACAAGCCCCCACGCGACTGCGGCCTCAGCGGCTGCACATGCACCAGTTCCGCAGGCCATCGTGATTCCGGCGCCGCGCTCATGCACCCGCATCGTGATTGCATGTGGCTCGGGACCAGGTTCAATAATTTCAAGATTGACGTGCGGAACTTTTAAGCCAAGTTCGGTGAGGTCGACTGTGGCAACATCGTCGACTCCCACAACCGAGTGCGGATTTCCCATCGACACATGGCGCACCGGACGGTCGGGGTTGCATCCAAGACTGGCCCAGTTATGCGGTTCGGGAAGATCGGTGACGCAACCCATATCGACGCTGATGTCCAATGAACCGTCGTGCCATCCACTTTCAACGCTCACACTGCGCTCTCCAGCGTCGGTGTCAACAATGTATGTCGCAGGCTTTCCCCCAGGACCAGCAATTTGCCAATGCGCGGCCTGCACCAAACAGCGAATTCCGTTTCCGCTCATTTCGGCACGGCTGCCATCGGCGTTAAACAAGACCATGCCAAGTCGATCGCCCTGCTTGATTTCGAGCAACAACAAACCATCAGCGCCTAGTCCGAAACGACGATCACACCAACGCTGAGCCAGCTCAGGCCATTGGAACGAAGCATCGGCTTGGGCAACATTGACAACTAAAAAATCGTTGCCGAGGCCGTGATGTTTGGAAAGATCAATCTGCATAGGGCTTGTCTTCAGACTACGCCAAAAGCTCAATCAGGCGCGGTACGACTTCGGCGACTGGGTCAACATCTATATCGAACCACATGATTCGCGGGTCACGACGAAACCAGCGTTCTTGCCTCACCGCAAACTGGCGAGTCCGCAATACGACCGTCGCCACAACTTCTTCGAGCGACATCCGTCCTTCTAAATGTTCAACCATTTCTTTGTAGCCAAGCGCCTGAAACGCTGTGGGTGACAATCCAGCCACCAGCAATTTCTCAACCTCTTCACGTAGGCCTCGCTCAACCATGATGTGCACACGTGCTTCAATACGCCCAGCCAACACATCTCGCGGCCAGCGCAACGCCACTTGCTGCACGGGGCTTTCAGGATAAGTGTCGACACCTGGACCAAATGAAGAAAAGGGCTTGCCACTCCCCTCACACACTTCAAGTGCCCGCACGATACGCCGCACATTGTTGGGTTCCATTTTTGTGGCGGCCGACGGATCAAGAGTCGCAAGCCGCGCATGCAAAACTTCGGGTCCAAGTTCAAGAACCTCTTGATCTAGTCGCGCCCGAACCTCGGGCCACTGGCCGGGCAAAGTCAACTCATCAACGACAGCACGCACGTACAGGCCAGTGCCACCAACAAGTAGTGCACGACCCTGACGTGATGCGATGTCACTGATTACCGAGTGATACGCCACTTGAAAGTCAGCAACCGTAAATGGCTCTGTCGCATCAACTAAATCAATCAAGTGATGGCGCACCAGTTGCTGCTCATCGTGTGTGGGTTTGGCGGTGCCAATATCCATTCCGCGATACACCTGCATCGCGTCAATAGAAACCAACTCAATTCCGAGGTTGCGGCCAACATCAGATGTTGCGACTGCCATCGCGACCGACGACTTACCGCTTGCCGTCGGACCCAAAATGACTAACGAATGCGGGACAACTGCCGAACGAGTCGTCATTTGATCATCACATCGATGCGACAGGAATGCGAACTTTGTGCGATGGGTCTGACGTGACCTCACGCAAAATTCCGCGAAGGTGGTGCGGAGCAGCCTCGGTAATTTCGACCAATCCGTAACTCCCAGTCCGAATCGCATTCTTTGGAGTGAAGTGCACAACTTTGTTCTGCCGAGTACGGGCTTGATAGACCTCGGCATTACGTCGCGATGGACCCTCAATCAGAACCTCTTCAATACGACCGATTCGAGCTTCGTGGCGAATCACTGCCGAATGCTCAACGACGACTCGCAATCGCGCAAATCGATCAACAACTACTGCTGGGTCAACAAAATGATCAACCATCGTTGCTGCTTCGGTGCCTTCTCGTGGCGAGAACATAAATGTGTAGGCATAGTCGTAATCGGCTTCGGCGGACACTTCGAGGGTGCGGACAAAATCTTCTTCAGTTTCGCCCGGGAAACCGACGATGATGTCGGTGCTGATTGCCAAATCAGGGATGAGTCGACGGGCCTGGTGAAGTTTTTCTAAATAGCGCTCGGCGTTATATCCACGATGCATCATGGCAAGCACGCGATCGCTTCCCGACTGCAATGGATAGTGCAGGTGCTCACAAATTGTTGGCACCTCGGCCATGACAGCAAACGTCTCTGGACGCATATCTTTGGGGTGCGGACTCGTAAACCGCACCCGCTTAATGCCAGGCACTGCTCCGACTTCGCGCAACAATTCGCTGAAGAGTGGTCGTGCCGAAACATCTTCGCCCGCACGCCGCTTATCAAGTTGCAAGTCACGTCCGTAGCTATTGACGTTTTGACCAAGCAATGTCACCTCAGTGACTCCCTGATTGGCAAGTGCACGAACTTCTGACACGATGTCGACGTATGGTCGACTGATTTCAGAACCGCGCACTGAGGGCACGATGCAAAAGGCGCACGAATTGTCGCACCCGATTTGAATCGTGACCCATGCGTCGTATGACGTCGCTCGCTTGGCAGGCAACGCAGACGGGAACATCGCGTGATCGTCGAGAACGGCTTCTTCTAAAATTTCGGTCACCGGTCCGTCCACGCGGGCAGTCTCGAGTAGTTCGGCAGCGCGGTGCACATTATGTGTACCCATCACCACGTCAACCCACGGCGCTCGCTTTTGAACAATGTCGCGATCCTTCTGAGCAAGGCAGCCCGAAACCACGATTTGCCGGCCTTCACGAGCATCTTTCCAGCGCTTCAACATTCCGAGGTTGCCGTACAACTTGTTGTCAGCATTTTCACGAATACAACAGGTGTTCAGTACCACGACATCAGCATCGTCTTCTTCTTCAACCGCCAAAAGACCGTCGGCATCAAGAAGACCAGAGATTCGCTCAGAATCATGGTCGTTCATTTG
>WLMQ01000195.1 GCA_009700145.1 Actinomycetota bacterium | reverse complement strand
TGGGGTCGTGAAGAACTCTTGAATAGTTTGCCCGCTTACAAATTGCGTGTTGTGAAAGACGTGTCACCTGGCCGCTATGAAACAGGAACTCAGTCATTAGAGGGCCAAGCCGGAACCCATGGAGCACTCGAGTACATGCAATGGGTCGGAACGATGATGGGCCAAGAGCATCTGAATGACAATCCCAATCACCGCCAGCGCACCAGAGAAATTCATGCGGGTCTCAAGGCGATGGCTATCTATGACCGAATGCTGGTCGCTCATTTGATTACTGGCCTACAGCGATTGCCCGGTATTGAAGTGCGCGGAATCACGAATCCAGAGCGATTCACTCACCGCGTGCCAACGGTTTCCATTACTCGCCCCGACCTTGTGCCATCTGAACTTGCCAAGTTTTTAGATCAACACGGCGTGTATGTCTGGGATGGTCACTCGTACGGAATTGACGTCATTGAATGGCTTGGTCTGCAAGACCGTGGAGGCGTTGTGCGTATTGGCCCAACTCATTACAACACGGTTGAAGAAGTCGACACAGTCTTGTCACTCATTGGTGACTTCGTGAGCCGTTTGTAACATCGAATAGGCACGAATGGACGGAACTCCGTGAAGAACTGGCGGCTAAGTTATTGGCATGTCCCCTCAAGGCGAAAAACACTTCAGTCAACGCATCGGGCTCCTACGAGCCATGGTGCTTGGGGCAAACGACGGCATCATTTCGACCGCATGTTTGATTCTCGGCGTTGCCGCGGCCGATGCAACAGGCCATGCAATTTTGGTTGCGGGCACTGCAGGGCTCGTTGCAGGCGCAGCTTCAATGGCGATTGGTGAATATGTTTCGGTAAGTTCGCAGCGAGATTCTGAGCAGGCCGATATTCAGAAAGAAACGTGGGAGCTAGAAAATACGCCCGACCGTGAGTTGGCTGAACTCACCGGTATTTATCAAGCCAAAGGTTTGTCACATAAGTTGGCCCGTGAGGTGGCTGAAGAACTCACTGCCCACGATGCTCTATCGACCCACTTGGCCGAGGAGCTCGGTATCTCGCGCCACAATCTGGCGCGACCGTTGCAGGCAGCGGTGAGTTCAGCAACAGCGTTTTCAATCGGCGCGGGCATTCCGTTGTTGGCGTCTTCGCTAGCGAATGACGCTTCCAGAATTTGGGTCACAATCGTGACGGTATTCGCCGCGTTGCTTGGTCTTGGTGTTGGATCAGCCAGGTTTGGCGGGGCCCATCCAGCCCGTCCTGTTCTTCGAATTTTACTCGGTGGAGGCGCTGCGATGGCCTTCACGATGGCAATTGGCAGTTTGTTCGGCGCGACTGTCGGTTAACCGAATCAGGTTCCGCAGAAAGTCTGATAATTCTTGTATTCAGACGGTGCTGGCTGAGCGAAGCGCTCGAATCCAGAGCGTTCATTGAAAGGTTGTTGAAGAACCTCAAGGAGCGCCAGTGTTGGATTGAGATCGCCTTCAGTCGCTGCTGATAGAGCTTCCTCAACGAGATGATTGCGCGCGATATAGATCGGGTTGACCAAATTCACTGCCGTTGCAATGTCGGCTGAGGATTGTGATTCGCGACTGAGGAGTTCTTTCCAACGTGACTCCCACGCATCGTATTGTTCGATGTTAATGAACGAATTGCGAGCAGCCGATGTATCGCCGCTGATGACCGATGAAAGAGATCGGAAAAACTGGGTGTAGTCAACTGATTGAGTATGCAACATCTGTAGCAAGTCGTTCACGAGATCTGTTGGTGCATTCTTGAGTCCTAGTTTTTTACTCATGCCTGCATCCCACAAGGCTTGATATTGCTTCGGGAAGTCCATCAACACTTCAGTGGCAATCGCGACAGATTCATCTTTGTCGTCAGAGAAGAGTGGCAATAAAGTCTCGGCGAGCCGAGCGAGGTTCCATTGCCCGATATTGGGTTGATTACCGAATGCGTAGCGTCCGTTGTGATCGATTGAACTGAAAACGGTGGCAGGGTCAAATGCATCCATGAAAGCACACGGGCCGTAGTCGATGGTCTCGCCAGAAATTGTCATGTTGTCGGTATTCATGACTCCATGGATGAAACCGACGAGCGTCCATTGTGCGATAAGAGATGCTTGACGTTGAGCAACTGCTGTGAAGAACTCCAGATACTTATTGTCAACGTGAGAGAGTTCTGGATAATGGCGATCAATCGCATAGTCGGCTAGTCGCTGAACCAACGTGGGGTCGTCGTGATGCGCTGCATACTGAAATGTGCCGACACGAATGTGGCTCGACGCAATACGACACAGCACTGCACCGGGCAACCAAGTTTCGCGAGCGATTTGTTCTCCGGTTGCGACAATTGCAAGTGAACGAGTGGTTGGTATGCCGAGAGCATGCATTGCTTCGCTGACAATGTGCTCGCGCATCATGGGTGCAACGGCTGCTTTGCCGTCGCCACCGCGAGAGAAGGTTGTTCGACCTGAACCCTTGAGGTGTAGATCGAAGCGCTGGCCCGCGTTGTTGAGAATCTCACCTAGTAGTAGTGCGCGTCCATCGCCGAGTCGCGGTGAGTAACCACCGAATTGATGACCGGCGTAAGCAAGGGCCATGGGTGTGCATCCATCAATCACATCGTTGCCAAGTAAGAAACGTGCTCCAGTTTCAGTATTTAGGAACTGTGGATCAAGATTGAAAGATTGAGCAACCGCTTCATTGACGATGAGTGCCTTTGGTGATGGAGCAACATCAGAGTTCCAAGTGATAGCCAACTCGGGCAACGCACTTGTATATGAGTTTTCAAATGTCACGGGGAATGAACTCACAAGTGTGAGGTTAGGGGACTGCGGGTGAACTGGGCTATTTGAGTAGAGTTTTGCCATGGAACTTTCGCAAGCCCTCTACACAACTCGCGCCATGCGTCGCGTCACGACCGAGCCAATCTCTGACGAAATCATGGCCAAATTGTTAGATGCTGCGGTGCGGGCCCCATCAGGCGGCAATACACAAAAGTGGCGCTTCCTCATCTTGACCGATCAAGCAAAGAAGACTGCGTTGCAGAAGATCTATAGCGAAGCCTTAACCGATTTGAATGCCACGCAATACAAGCCCATGATGGATCTCATCGCCAATGGTGATCCCAATGATCCCGAAGTCATTCAAGTGAAGAAGACCTACGCGTCAGGTCGTTGGTTGGCCGACAACCTCGACAAGGTGCCGACGCTGTTGTTCGCATGGGGTAAGCCCAATGGTGAGAGTTCCATCTTTCCGGCCTTGTGGAGTTTGC
>WLMQ01000194.1 GCA_009700145.1 Actinomycetota bacterium | reverse complement strand
CACCTTTTGATGCGCAGTAATGCGCCTGCTTAATTGGTGCCGAACCAACAAGACCTAAGACCGAAGCGATATTGACGATGTTTCCGCTGCCGGCTTCTTTCATATATGGAGCGCACAACTTTGAGAGATGCCAAATTGCCGTGACATTGATTTCCATCGCCGTACGGAATGTGTCAAGGTCTTCGTCTTCAACCGCAACTTTGTGACCGACCCCGGCGTTGTTCACCAAAATTCGTGGAGGACCAACACGACGAACTGTTTCGGCGATCAATCGTTCGCGATCTTCTGCCACGCTGAGGTCGGTAGCAATCGCGATTGAACCAGGCAGTTCTTCAACTAATGCTTCGAGCCGATCAAGCCGACGCGCCGCCAAAACCACCGTTGCTCCAACTGCGTGCAGAGTGCGGGCAAACTGCACGCCCAGCCCTGACGAGGCTCCGGTCACGATTGCGACTCGGCCATCAAGTCGAAAAGCGTTTAAAGGATTGGCGGAGTTTTTTGTTGTTGAATCTGCGGTCGACATGTCAGCAAGGTTACGGGCACTCGGCGCATCCTTCCCATTTGAGGTGTTCGCTGTGGCACTATGTTCGTATGACTTCTGTACAACATGTCGTCCTCGTACATGGTGCCTGGCATGGTGCTTGGTGTTTTGGTGCGCTGCAGGCCGAACTCGACCGTCGAGGTATCCCCAGCCTGGCGATTGACCTTCCTGGCCACGGAGCCTCACCTCTTCCTCTCACCGATTTTTACGGCGATGCACAATGTGTCGCCGATGTGCTCTCGTCGCTGGGCGCTCGCGGAATTGAAAATGTCGTCTTGGTAGGACACAGCTATGGCGGAGGCGTGATTACCCAAGCCGCAACGATCAATCCCAACGTTTCGCACTTGGTATACATCGCAGCCTTTGCTCCTGAGTCTGGTCAAAGCGTGATGTCACAGTTGCTAGCCATGCCACGCCACGACACTGCACTTGGTGGTGCGATGGTCGTGGTTGACGACGCCAACACAACTATCAATCCTGCTCTTGCACAAGAAGCGTTTTATGGTCGTTGTAACCAAGAGGTAATCACGGCGTCAATCGCGCGATTGTCACCGCAACCGATGGCAACCATGACCCAAGAGGTCACTGGTTCACCGCGCGACACCATTTCATCCACATATGTTTTGTGCTTGCAAGACCAGGCGGTTCATCCTGAACACCAAAAGATCATGGCGCAACTATGCAACAACGTGATCACACTTGATACTGATCATTCGCCATTTGTATCAATGGTCAGCGAAACTGCCGACATTCTTGAGAAGATTGCTCGGTCATGAAAATTCGAGTCGGCTACGGACTCGGTGTTCGCACCAATCTCAATGATGATGGATTCACCCAAGTTGTTGATGCACTTGAGGCTTTAAATTTTGACAGCTTGTGGTTGAGTGAACGAATCGGTGGCGAGGCACCCGATCCGCTTGTTGCGATGTCGTTTGCTGCTGGACGCACCAACAAGTTGAAATTTGGTATGAGTGTGATGGTGTTGCCAGGCCGCAACCCAGTCATTCTCGCTAAAGAACTTGCCACTCTTGATCGATTGTCGAATGGTCGACTGCTACCGGCATTCGGGTTAGGTGTCGCCGACCCACACGAGCAGCAAGCATTCGGCGTAGCGCGCGAAGAACGCGCTAAAAGATTTAACGAAGCACTTGAAGTCATTAGAGCCTGTTGGACACAACCGAGCGTTACGCATCACGGAACATATTTCAACTATGACGACCTTCGCGTTCAGCCCAAGCCACTCAATGGTTCACCCGATGTCTGGCTTGGCGGCATTGCCCCAAGTGAATTAAAACGCGTCGGGCGACTGGCCGATGGTTGGCTTCCAAGTTTCGTGACGCCCGCTGATGCCGAACGTGGACGTATTGAAATTCAACGCGTTGCCGCAGAACATGAACGCGAAATAGATCCAGAGCATTTCGGGGTGCTCATTCCATACGCTCATGCTCCTCTCCCCGACTCTGTTGCCAAGGCATTGATGACTCGTCGTCCCGATCTTGACGACATCAACCAACTCGTCCCACAAGGTTGGCCCGCACTCCAAGAGTTCATCAAGGAATTTGTTGATGCCGGAATTTCAAAGTTTGTGGTTCTGCCCATCGTTGAACCGAAGTCGGCCAACGAGTGGTGCGATCACCTCGCTATCGCCGCTGAGCAATTATTACCTTTGCAAAACTAGTTAGGCGAAGGGCGAAATCCAGGCGTGAACATTGCGGCCAATCGCCTCAATGTCGTAGCCACCTTCTTGCAGAATCAACGTGGGCAATCCAAGTTGCTTCACTACTTCGCCACAGCGTCGATAGCCGTCGGTCGTTAATGCCAAGTCGCTAATTGGGTCATTCCAATATGTGTCAACGCCCAACGACACGATCACCATTGATGGAGCGAACGAAGCAATCTGCTCACATACTCCGCCAAGTCGCGCAACATATTCGTCGTCTTCGGCTTCGGGTCCGAACGCAACGTTGATGTTGTAGCCCCGACCTTTGCCCGCACCCAATTCATCTTCATGTCCAATGAACCACGGATACGCACGGACTGGGTCACCGTGCAACGAAACAAACTGAACATCATCACGTTCGTAAAAAATCTGCTGCGTTCCGTTGCCATGGTGATAATCGACATCAAGAACGGTCACCTTGGTCCCGGTTGTTGACGCAACATGATGCGCAACAATGGCCGCATTATTGAAATAGCAAAAGCCACCAAACACATTGGCCGCCGCATGGTGTCCTGGTGGACGACACAAGCCATATGCCGAAGGTGCTCCAGCAAGAATCTTTTCTGCGGCAGTGAGCGCCACGTCAACCGATGCCCGCGATGCAATGTACGTACCTTCAACCATCGGGGTTGCAGTTTCGTAGCACCAGTAACCAAAGGCTGCTGCTGCTCCCAATGGCGGACGCGCCGCGCTCATTCCTTCACGTAGACCAATATGCAACATTGCTTCGGGAGCAAATTCAGATCGACCAGTCGCAGCATGAATCTCGGGCCACGCCTTTTCGAGATAGTCAATGAGACCGAGTGCATGTACCGCTTCAATTGGCGCACGACCATGTTCTTTGAGCCCAATGAAATTGAAACGCGCCTCTGTTTCAAGTTGTTGGCGAATCGTCTCGGCACGATCGGGACGCTCATACGTCGGAATAGGTTGCCCGAGATTGATTTCCATCTTCGGGTTTTGGTGACGGTGCAGATCGGTCCAAACGACATCCATGTGGCAACTCT
>WLMQ01000193.1 GCA_009700145.1 Actinomycetota bacterium | reverse complement strand
GTCACCGCTTACGACCACTCGACTGACGGAACCTCAATTCGCCCCGACACCGAGTTCGAAGCAGAATGCCGTGCGTTCTTTGATGCAAGTTTCTCCGAGTATTACGGTGGACCTTCCAACCCAGGCGTGCCAGCAGGAAACATTTATACCGATGCCAATGGCAAGACTTTGAATTCGGACTACACGCCCCAAGAATGTGCGTTGGCCAACATCATCAATCTTGGATTGACAGCAGCGGGCGTTAACCCGACCCGTCAGTCATACATTGACGCAGTGTTGAACCTTGGCGAAGTGCCGTTGGCTCTTGCTGGTGGTGGAACTGGCAAGTTTGCGCCAGGCAAGCCATTCGCAGCCAATGCATTGCACACTGTGCGAATCACTGCAGCAGCGCTTGACACCGCACCAGATGCGAACGGTTTGTACAACGGTTGTGCAGCACCGGTCAACTGTGGTGTTGTTGTTGGCGATTGGACACCCATTAGCTGACCGCAAGGTCAAAGCAAGTAGTACGTAGTAAACACAAATACGCAACAAACAAAGCAAGAAACGAGGGCCGCCCTGGGAACACTCCCACGGCGGCCCTCCCCTTATTTTCTGCCACTTTGGAATATGGTTACCGCCTAGCGGCAGCCATATTCCAAAGTGGGGAAATTGATGATTGGCAGTCGCCAAAAACTTGGTCTCATTCCCACATTTTGGACATGGATGACAAACTCTCATTGCTCATAAAAATCGCGCAACAACGATCTGGTCTGGTGCTGCTTGATGATCTCAAGCAATTGAGTTTCAGCCCGAGTGCAATCAGTCGACTCGTTTCTCGCGGGATCTTGCGCCGCGTTCATCGAGGGACGGTTTATGCGCTCAGCGATGCGCACCTCAACTTCGAAGCCGAAATTGCAGCGGCTTGCTTTGCGGTTGCAGATTCATGGGCGTCGGGAGTAAGCGCCGCCCAGTACTGGGGAATCCGTCGAGTCCCCAAAGGAAGGATCGAGATTTCTGTAAACACGGATTTTCATCCCAATCTCACCGGAGTCCGAATCCGCAGAGTCAACTTGCCCGAGCCAGAAATTGTCACGTCAATCCATGGATGGAGCGTCAGTTCTCCCCAACAAACACTCTTCGAGATCGCCCTTGAAGTCGACGATCGAACTTTGCTTTCGGCAAATGAAGATTGCCTCAATCGAGAACTAGTCACTATTGCAGGGGTTCGAGAATTTGGTAGTCGCGCAGTGAAAATGGGTCGTCATGGATCCGCTCGTTTTCGCAGGGTAATTTTGGGTCGCCCCGATGAATTACCGATCGCAATGAGTCACCCTGAACTTGAACTTGTCCGAGCATTGGAAGAACGCGATCCGCGTTGGCAACGACAATTTCCTATTGAAATTCCAGGAAGCCACACGATCCATGTGGATATCGCCCGTCCCGATATCAAGCTTGGAGTCGAGGTAGATGGCGAATTACACGACACAGTTATCGCAATCCACCGAGACAAACTTCGAGATATGCAGGCCGCATTACTGGGTTGGCAGATTCTCCGCCCCACAACCGGCGATGTCACCGATCACTTGATGGAAGTGATTTCTATGATCAGCCGAACAGCGACCCAACGCACCATGCAATTCAAGGTCGCTTAACACCCAAGCGGCAATTATCCGCCACTTTGGAATTTAGTTACCGCCTAGCGGCAGGGAAATTCCAAAGTGGCGAAAAAGGGGTGGGAGGCGAGGGCGCGGAAGGCTCGGCCGCGGTGTGACAACTCATTCTTTTCGGCATCGCTCATCTCGGCGAACGTTCGCTGATCGCCGTCAAACGCGCCAGGGCTAGGAACGAACAGCGGGTCAAAGCCAAACCCACGACTCCCCCGTTCAGCGAGCGCAATATGTCCGTCGCAACGACCTTCAACGATGAGTTCGCTTCCATCGGGGAAACACACGATCACCACAGTCACGAAATAGGCCGCACGTTCGACTTCACTCGCACAGTCTTTTTCGCGCAACGCATCAAGCAATTTCGCCCGGTTCGCCGCATACGGAGTCTCTGCATGTTCCGGACGATCATCCGCATATCGCGCTGTCCGCACACCTAGTTCACCAGGCAGTGCATCAACGAACATCCCCGTATCGTCCGCTACTGCAGGTAATCCTGTCGCCTGCAAAATTGCCATTGCTTTCAAACGAGCATTGCCCACCAATGTGTCGGCATCTTCGACGACATCGGGAATTTCTGCCGGCCGAGGCAACAAATGCACTACCCCATCAAGCAACTGCTCGATTTCGTACACCTTGTCTGGATTGGCAGACGCACACACAAAAGTGGGCAACACACGATCAGCACTCATTTACTTGCGAGTCACTTAGCGCGACGCGACGGCTGACTTTCGAGCAATTCGCTCTGCAAGTCAAAGATTTGCGCGAGACCGTTCTCGGCCAAACCCAACAGCGAGTCAAGTTCACTGCGTGAGAAAGCCATACCCTCGGCGGTTCCTTGCACCTCAACAAAACGATTCAAGGTCGAACCCTTTTCGCGCAACATCACCACGTTCATATCAACTTCTGCAGTGCTGTCTTCGACATACGGGAGGTCGATCACGGGCGTTCCATTCACTATGCCGACGCTGATTGCTGCACACAATGACGTCAACGGGTGCTGACTAATCACGCCGTTCTGCACCAATCGACTCAAAGCATCATGTAGCGCCAAGTAGCCGCCACAAATACTTGCAGTACGAGTACCACCATCGGCTTGCAGTACATCACAGTCGACAACAACTTGACGCTCGCCCAACAAGCCCATGTCGCACGAAGCTCGCAAACTACGACCAATGAGACGCTGAATTTCGACAGTGCGACCGCTTTGCTTACCCTTGGCAGCTTCACGATCAACGCGCTCAGGTGATGAACCAGGCAACATTGAATATTCAGCAGTGACCCAGCCTTTGCCGCTGCCCTTCATCCAACGCGGCACATCTTCATCAATGCTCGCGGTACACAACACCCGAGTGCGACCAAAAGAAACGAGCACACTTCCGGCCGACATTTCGGTGAAATCGCGTTCAAAGGAAATTGGACGAAATTCATCATGTTGACGTCCGTCAAATCGGCTACCAGTTGTATTCATTGTCTTCAGTTTCCTTTGTTCCATATATCGACATTTGATAATTCGGGCCCTAACAGTCGGGTACCCAAAGCCTTAAACCAACTCACGTCACCACTTGACATAAAAGTATGTTGACCCGAATGACCCGAAGCTTTTCGCAACATCTGCTGATGCTCGAGTTGATCACGCAAAGCAAAAGCCGTTTCATCAGCC
>WLMQ01000192.1 GCA_009700145.1 Actinomycetota bacterium | reverse complement strand
GGGGATGACGAGACCGGAAGCTGTGCGCTCCTCGGCTGCGTTGGGCCGTACCACGATGCGGTCATCGAGGGGCTTCAGGTTCATAATTCAAGCCTCCGTGGCTAGATAGTTGTCGGATAAAAGTGGCCGATGTGAGCGTTAGCACTCGCACCTGCCGAGTGCCAAGGATAGGGGTGAAAGTGCCCAGTTAGCAACCGCCGACCGCGAGTGCTAAGCCCAAACCTTGCTGATGAATCGGGTTCAGCGCAAGGGTGCGCCAAGGGCGGCGCAGATCTCGGTCAGACGCTCGATCGGGAGCCCAATAATGGCGTTTAACGACCCCTCGACCTGCTCAACGAACCCAGCAGCGCCACCCTGGATGGCATAGGCGCCAGCCTTATCGCGGGGTTCGCCCGAGTCGACATAGGCGATGATCTCTGGAATCGGGACCGAGCGGAATGTCACCGTGCTCGACACAACTTCAACGTGACCGTCCCAATCGACCCCGCGACAACCCGGGCCGGCCACCGCGACCGCAAAGCCCGTGTGCACCTGATGGCTTCGGCCCGACAACGCAAGCAACATTTTGACAGCCTCGGCATCGTCAACGGGTTTGCCGAAGATCACGCCATCGACATCGACGGTCGTGTCGGCGGCAATCACGATTGCCCCAACATTCACACCACCGACAGTTTTCATGACTGCATCTAATTTTGCCGATGCCAAACGTCGGACATAATCAGCAGGCAACTCGCCTTCAAGAACTGACTCATCAATATCGGGCGATACAACTCGCGGCTCAATGCCAACACTGCGCAACAACTCAAGTCGGCGTGGCGAACCCGAACCCAAAATGACCGTCATAAATCATCAACCATCGATACGTCAACCACCCGAAATAGCCATCTCTGAATCATCATCGGGAATGGTCATGTCATCAAGACAACCACGGAATCCTTCTGGCAGTGACACCTTGATTGGTCCGCTGGTCTTGCCGCGACGCAAACTCTCGCCACCTTCAACCACGGTCATGTCAGCCCCGTTGCGTTCGAGCATCTCGTCGAGAATCGCATCAAAAGCATCAATTGAATCGGCGGTCGCTAAACGATGACGCACTTCGCCCCCAACCGGATAACCAGTGAGATACCACGAAACATGTTTACGAAAATCACGGACACCTCGTGAAGTACCCGAACTGTCATCGCCAAAATGCTCAACCAAAGTTCGTAGATGACGCTTCATCACGTCTACAACAAAACCCAAAGTACGCGGTGCCTTAACTTCTCGACCATTAAAAGCATCAGCCAAATCTTCAAACAACCATGGCCGACCAAGGCAACCGCGGCCAATCACCACGCCATCACAACCAGTTTCATTCACCATACGAACGGCGTCGTCGGCTGTCCAAATATCTCCGTTACCTAAAACCGGAATTGAGGTGACTGCTTCTTTCAACGCGGCAATTGCATCCCAGCGCGCGGTTCCGCTGTAGTGCTGTTCGGCAGTTCGAGCATGTAGTGCAATAGATGCAATGCCTTCTTCTTCGGCGATACGACCAGTATTGAGATAGGTAATCAGATCTTCATCAACACCGATGCGGAACTTTGCCGTGACAGGAATGCCGTAAGGCTCAGCAGCTTTCACCGCTGCTTTCATAATCGCCCGCAACAAGTTTGGTTTTGCCGGCACCGCCGCACCGCCGCCTTTGCGAGTTACTTTGGCAACAGGACAACCGAAGTTCATGTCGATGTGATCAACGATGTCGTTCTCGCACAGTTTGGTCACCGCTCGCGCCAACATGATGGGGTCGCTTCCGTACAACTGCAAACTGCGCGGTGATTCGTCGGGAGCAAAAGTCACCATACGTTCGGTCTTGGCGCTGCCATGTACTAACGCGGTCGCCATCACCATTTCGTTCACGTACATCAAGCCCGAAGCGAACTCACGACACAATGTGCGAAACGGAGCGTTCGTGACACCAGCCATGGGCGCCAACACAATGGGTGACGCCAATTCAATATTGCCAATCTTGAGTGGTTTCATCGCGACCAGCTCGAATCAATCAGTGGCAATCGCAAATTAGGAAATCCACCAGAGTCAAGAGCCGACGGGCCATCGCTTCGTAATCGATACCACGCAGCACTACCGATCATTGCTGCGTTGTCGGTGCACATCGCGCGGCTTGGCAATAATCCGCGGCGTCCATCGGCTGCACACATCTCAGTGAATTTTTCGCGCAACAACGAATTCGCAGCTACACCGCCGCCCAACACAAGTCCTTTTGCACCAACGGCTTCGGCAGCTTTACGGGCTTTGTTCAGCAACACATCAACAACCGCCCACTGGAATGAAGCAGCCACGTCGGCGGTGTCAACATTGGGGTTCTTGCGCACATAGTTCACTACTGAGGTCTTGAGTCCACTGAAACTGAAATCAAGTCCGTCATGCAACATGCCACGCGGGAAATCAATGGCCTGCGCATTACCCGTGCGGGCAATGGCATCAATCGCTGGCCCACCTGGATAACCAAGCCCTAAGAAACGCGCAACTTTGTCAAATGCTTCGCCTGCTGCATCGTCAATGGTGCGACCCAGCAGTTTGTACTCACCGTGTCCCCGCATTTCAATCAGCATCGTGTGACCGCCAGAAACTAAGAGCACAACGAGTGGTAGTTCTAACGTTGGATCTTCAAGTAAACCGGCATACAGGTGTGCTTCAAGGTGATTGACGCCAATGTACGGAACATCCCAGGTGTAGGCCAAGGCTTTAGCTGCCGACACGCCAATCAATAAGGCGCCAATGAGTCCGGGGCCATGGGTTGCGGCTACCGCATCAATGCGTGACTCGTTAATACCCGCTTCAGAAATAGCTTGCGCAATAACCGGATTCAACAAATCAAGATGGGCACGCCCCGCAATTTCGGGAACGACTCCACCGTATTGAGCGTGCAAATCAATTTGTGTGCTCACCACACTGCTCAAGATGTCGTTACCGCCCATCACAATTGAGGCAGCAGTTTCATCGCAACTTGTTTCAATCGCCAAGATGACTGTTGATTCATTGACAACAATGTTGTTCGGTGTGGAAGCACTCATGAGGTCGCACTCCCCCGCATCACGTTTTCGAGTCGAGTTTGGTAGGCGGCGTCTTGAATATCATGCGCCCACATCACTAACGCGTCTTCAGTGTTTTCGTAATAGCGCTGACGAACTCCAGCCGGAGCAAAACCGAAATGCCGATACAACTCTTGGGCTGCCGTATTACTCACTCGCACTTCAAGAGTCAGCGCCTCAGACTTGTGCACAATTGCTTGTTGTGCAATGTGCGCCATCAACAAGCGGGCAATTCCTTGGCGATGCCGAGT
>WLMQ01000191.1 GCA_009700145.1 Actinomycetota bacterium | reverse complement strand
GAGTGTCTCTTTCGTTTCGTCTTTCGCAGTTTGTACGGCATGCATAAATTCAACGGTGATCCGCATCCCGGAAATTACATTTTTCATGAAGACGGTCGCGTGACATTTCTTGACTTTGGATTAGTCAAACATTTCAGCGATAGCGAAATGAATACGTTTATCTCAATGGTGAAATCTGCGGCATACGAAAGTGACATTCCCACATTCCGCGCTGTCTTAGAAAATGCCGGGATGTTAAAGCGCGATGCTCCCGTCGACACTGCCGATGTCGGTACTTACTTCGGACGCTTTTACGAACCCGTTCGCAAAGACCAAGACATCACCTGGACCCCCGAGTATTCAAGTGGAATTGTGCGTCACACGTTTGATCGTTCAAGCCCGATTGCGCAATATGCCACAGTTCCCAAACCATTCGTGTTTATTCAGCGCATCAACCTTGGCCTGTATGCAATTCTGGGCGAATTAGGTGCAAGTGGCAACTATCGGCGAATCTCCGAAGAAATTTGGCCATTCGCAGACGGTGAGCCCAGTACCGAAATGGGTCGGCGTGAAGCGGAATGGTTAGCCCAACACGGCTAGCGTGTTCCAGATGTCATCACGTACATCACGCGCCTTTCTTGCGCTCACACTTTCATCCACTCTTTTGATTGCTGCATGTGGCGGTGACGATTCATCAACGAAAACTACCGATCCACTCGCTTCGAGCGCTGATTCGACACCCTCCGATCCGGCCGATCTGGTTAACGAGCCCAAAGTTTCATTGCCAACCGAAACGCCAACCAAGTTGGTCATCACCGATATCACCGAAGGTGAAGGCGAAGCAGCAGTTGAAGGTTCAACTGTGTACGTGTATTACGTCGGCGTGTTGACTAAAGATGGAAAGCGTTTCGACGGCAACTACGGCAGCGATCCATATGCCGTCACACTCGGATCCGGTGCAGTCATCCCCGGTTGGGAACAAGGCTTGATCGGTATCAAGGCAGGCGGACAACGTCAGTTAGACATTCCGTCAGAACTTGCCTACGGTGCCTCCGGATCTGGCGATGCGATTCCGCCCGACTCGGCAATTTCGTTTATCGTCGACGCAGTCGCGATCGTTCCGCCGATTGATCCAGCCGATGCTCCAGAAATCACCATTGAAGGTGCAGCAAACGTCGAGGTCTTGGTTAGCGACGATCTCGTTGACGGTAAAGGCGACGAAGCAAAAGCCGGTTCAAATGTTCTCGTACATATCATCGCGTTCCGCGCCGACACTGGCGAACAGTTGGCCAGCACTTGGGGCGACCCCAGTCCAGTTGCGTTGCTCTTAAAAGATGGCGGTTCGTTGCCAGGACTCATTGAGGGTATTCCCGGCATGAAAGTTGGCGGACGTCGTCAAATCACGATTCCGTTTGCTGACGCTTTTGGCGCCGAAGGAAACTCGAGTATGAAATTGCCAGAGTCAACCGACCTCGTTGTGGTCATCGACTTGCTGTCTACTTTCTAACAATCAGCCGTTCGGCGGCGGTGGGTTGCCACCGTTGCCGCCCATCGGTGGCATATCGGCCGCAGCATTTCCAGTCTGTGTTGTTGATGTTCCAGCAAAACATCCGATGATGTACGGAAACGAATCAGTTGCGTGATAGCGATACGTTCCGTCAGGCCCGATACGTCCATTGCACTCATCGAGAACATTGGCCTTGCCAGCGGCGTCATAGGTGTACGCATTCCATGAATACGACGTCGGATCACCACTCATTTCGTAACCCGAGATGAACTGAGCTGTTTCGGTGCAGTCAACATCAAGACATCCAACTGAGTTATAGATCGGAAAACCGTCAAGTGCGTATCCGACAATGACTGAACTTGTGAGATTGCAATAAATATCAATGTTCAACGCGTGATTGTGATAGTCGGCGGTGTAACCAGTGTGACCACCGCATGTGTCAAGCAGACCGTTGTAAATCGGGTCGCCAAATGCTTCTCGCGTCGGGGTCGGGCCCTCGGTCGGTCCATATATGGGCAGACCGGTCGTTGTGAAACCAAGAGTTCCTAAAACATTGACGATACTCGTTGTATTTGCGGCCAATGTTGGCTTTAAAGGAATTCGCCATTCCCAGGTTTGTTCTTCCAGACCATTTGGTGTCATCGACTCAAATGTGTAGCTCGGCATTCCATTTGAAGTAACGACAATTTCGGTGTCGGTGCACTCAACATTGACTTCTGGCATTGCGTATTCTTCGCCGGGTCCAGTGACCGCCGTTAAATCTGGAAAGATCGATGTTGGACATTCGCCAAGCGCCGGCAAAGCACTATTTGCCGGCACATCAGGTGCCGGTGCTTCGGTGGCTTCGACAACTGTGGTGGCCTCGTCAACAACCATGGTTTCAGCCGCGGCCGAAGTGCTCGAAGAACTCGCTGAATCTTCGCCGCCGCAGGCGCTAATTGCTGCAATTGATAATGACCCCACCAAAATGACCTGAAGAATTTTCACTTGCTCATTGTGATTGATCTCGTGACCATTTGCACGGTTATTCAGTTAAGAAGTTGGTGAGAGTTTCGTGACGGTTATCGAAGTTCGTCCTTCCACCAGGCTTCAAGAACGTCGGGGATTCCGCCCATCCCCCGCTCTGACATGTTCTTCACGTCATCGGGTTCATCGCTTGAACGCATCACCGTGGCGATCTTGCCATCACATATCGCAATACAAACGCGCACTCGTTGACGCTTGGGATGTTCGCTCGGTCGCACACTGGGCTCGACATCTTCTTTAGGTTCTTTGTCCATGGGAGCCGCCCAACCAGTGACGACTAAACATCCCGCTTTGGTGGCCGGCGGACGTGGATTGTTCATCATTAATTCGTAGGGATTCGACTCAAGCGCAATTTGCCAGTCGTGGTTTTCGTTTTCGGGCATCGCATACAAACGAGCAAAGTCGATCTCAAATGGATCTTCTAATTCGGCATGCACCAATGAGTCAATGAATTGTGCAACCAGTAACGCTGGTTCGGGGATGGTGTCGTGGTTTTCTTCGTGAGTTGATGTCATGCCCGTACTGTGGGAATGAACCCACATAAACGGTGACGAACTCAGCAGTGATTACAGAAGTTTTGCTAAGTCTTTGGCAGCTTCAACAACTGCTGCGCCATGTCGCTCACCAGGTTTGCGCGATAAGCGTTCAATCGGACCACTCACGCTGATCGCTGCAACGATCATTCCCTGCGCATTCATCACTGGTGCACTGACCGATGCCACGCCAGCTTCACGTTCGCCGATTGATTGAATCCAGCCCCGCTTATCAACACGTTCACCTTCTAAAACGTGACCAGCCGAACCTGCACCGAGTGGCAACAACGAACCTTCCG
>WLMQ01000190.1 GCA_009700145.1 Actinomycetota bacterium | reverse complement strand
GGAGTGCTTCCGTAGAAACTGAGCATCGCGCGAGCATGTTCACGTTCGCCATGACGTTCTTCGTCGGTGTCACCCACGATGGTCATCACCGGAATGATCAGATCAATATCGCTGGCCGATCGACCAGCTTTGACGGCACCCGCAGCAACTTGTGGAACAACGTGACGTTTCAAGTACCCCGGTTCACCAATGGGATGCACGTGCACACCATCGGCAACTTCACCGGCCATATGCAACATCCATGGATTCACTGCGGCGATGTCAACTTTGGGATCGGGTGCATCGATCTTGCCAGGACTCCATTGCGGTGTGATGAACGTGAGTTCATAAAACTCGCCATGATGTTCGAGTGGTGCCCCACGAAACGCGGCGAAACAGGCTTTGACCGCTAACACATAATCGCGAAGCCGAGGACCAGGTTGGTCAAATGCCACGCCATAGCGACGAACAACATGAGTCTTTACTTGTGTGCCGAGACCTAAACGAAAACGACCGCTACTGGCTTCTTGAAGTTCCCATGCAGTTGAAGCGGTGATGAAAGGACTACGCGGAAATGCGACTGCAACGCCGGTTGAGAGATCAAGTCCTGGTGCGGCAATCGCTGCGGCAGCAACATTGAGATAGGCAGTTCGGCCCGCTTCGGTAAACAGCAGTCCCGAAAACCCTGCGGCTTGCGTTTGGCGAGCGTGAGCCCCAGTCTTTTGCAGGGGCATTGGGGTGGTCATCACATCAACATGCACAGTTCGCACAGTAGATCGTGAAAAGTACTAGACATGGACATACACACGTACTTGGGGGTACATCATGACCATGTCAGCTATCGAAGCTTTGAAGAACGAACAGGCATTGGCCGTCGAGTTAATGAACTCACTCAGTGCTGATGAATGGAATGCCCAGTCGGGTTGCACGGGGTGGCGAGTGCAAGAAGTGTTCTGCCATATGGCCAGCGTCTTTCACTCAATCGCCGACCCCACCACCATTGAAGGTGGCACCAGCGAAGACGTCGAACAAAACGCCGAGGTTCCGGTGCAAGCCCGTAAGTCATGGACTCGCGATCAAGTCATTGCGGAATATATGGAGTGGAGCGAAAAAGGAATCGGTGCGTTGTCATTTATGAATACGCCCGAAATGGCCGACACGGTGATTCCATTGGCGAACCTTGGTTCACACCCGATGCATCTGTTGGCCAACGCAATTGTGTTTGATCACTATTGCCACCTTCGTCACGATGTTGGTCATGCCATTGCCAAAGCAGCAGCGTTACCGCGCGACCCGCAGTCGTTGACGGCAACTCTTGAATGGATGCTCGCCGGCATTCCGCAAATGTGTCAGCCAGCACTGTCGGTTGCGCCTAAGCAAACCGTGAACTTAGTTTTTGAAGGACCTGGTGGCGGTTCATGGATTCTTGCTCCTGGTGCCGATCTCTGGACGATTACCCCCGGACGTGATGCGAGTGCATCATCGGCAATCAGTAATGCTCACGATTTCATTTCGTGGGGGACCAAGCGAGCCGATTGGAAAGCCAGTACTCGGCTGGAAAACGGAAATGCAGATACTGAAGCAGTGTTAAACGCCATCAACGTCATCTAACCCTTAGTACTTCTGGTGGCGAAAACGAACGGATTCCCGTTCGTTTTCGCCACCAGAACACCCAAGGGCGTGGCACGATAGGGGCATGAGTGACGCACTGCCTTTGACCCTTGCTGCAACATCTTCGATTTGTCCTCGTTGCAACACGTTGCACAATGGTCGTTTCTACGGGCCGTGCGAAGAGTGCCGAATTCAGATGAAGGCAACCATGGGCAATGAAGCGCGTGATGTTGAAGTTGCTGAATACGTTCCGAAAATGAACGTCACTCCAAATGCAGTCGCAACAAAAGACGACTGATTACTTTTTCTCAGGCAACTGATCTTCACGCACTCCGCCACCGGGACGGAAAGTTGTTCCGCGATCATCTTTACCAGATTGCATTTGCTGCATCATCACACCGAGTTCGGCCGAAGCCCGTTCGTCACCAAGAATCTTTTGCATAACAGCCGCACCTGCACCAGCCATCAATGCTGCTTGATTGTCATTGAGAAACTTCATTGATGCACGCTGACCAACCGTGGTGCGATTGATTTCAGGAACAACGTAACGCGCAACAAGATCCCATGAACGCAAAGTATTTTCGCGGTTGGCCCAGTCGTGCGCAAAACCTAAAGCAACACCAAAGCCACCGGTGATTTCTTGCAAGTGTCGAATTGTTGCAACGAGATCATCGGGTGTTCCAATGATTGCAGTGCCACCGGCGGTGATTTGCTCAAGCAAATCCCATTTGTTTTCAACGTGAACGGCACCTGGTCGACCAAGTGTCCACACGTTGTATTCGTTGTGCCAACGCTGTAATCCATCAACGGCTTGATTACGGGCTTCTTCGCGTGATTCAGCAATATGGAAGCTCAACATGACGCGCCAATTTTTGCGATCGACAGTTTGTCCGTGCTTCAGTGCAGATTCTTGAGCGAATGACCACTGTGTGGGTAACGCGGCGAGACCAGCGGTGCTGTTGGAGGCGATTGACAAAACTCCGCAACCAAACTTGCCGGCCATTTGCATTCCCGACGGCGACAAAGTTGATGCAGTCACAACCGGCATGTTGTCTTGAACGGGAAGCAACTGCAGTTGTGCATCTTTGAGCGTGAACCAATCGCTCTCATGTGAGAAGCGATCTTCACCGCGGAGTAATCGCATGATGACACCGAGTGCTTCGTCTTGGCGATCGCGCTGCACCAACGGATCAATACCGAGAGTCCATGCATCACTTGGCAATGCGCCAGGTCCGGTACCAAACATGGCGCGGCCCTTAGTCATGTGATCAAGTTGCACGATTCGTTGGGCCACATTGAATGGGTGGTGATACGGAAGTGAGATGACGCCGGTACCAAGACCAATGGTGTGGGTGCGCTGACCCGCAGCAGCCAAGAACATTTCTGGCGAAGCGATCATTTCCCAGCCGCTTGAGTGGTGTTCTCCACACCAGAATTCGTCAAAGCCCAAACGGTCGAGGTGGGCCGCAAAGTCAAGGTCGCTTTGAAACTGCAGAACTGGGTTCTCGCCGACGGGGTGGTGCGGTGCCAAGAAAGTACCGAATTTCAAACGGTCGGGCCGACCACCGGGATTTGATTGTTGAGCCATGTGTCTACAGTAGGTTGCGACATCAGAATTGCCGACAGTTCATCGTCACAAAGGTCGGAAATCTTGGGTTTTCGGCTAACCTGTCAGAGCCGTAACGGGGACGTAGCTCAGTTGGCAGAGCGCTACCTTTGCAAGGTAGATGTCAGGGGTTCGATTCCCCTCGTCTCCACTCGTTGCTTCGAATGTTTGGTC
>WLMQ01000019.1 GCA_009700145.1 Actinomycetota bacterium | reverse complement strand
CAGGAACCGGAACATCCTCAAAGTTGAGAACGTCCGGTCCACCGTGCGACCGCAAGACAACAGCTCGCATGAGCAAGGTCTGACTCAGGCCATCTTTTGCTGAAGGCGACGATCAAGCGCAGCCAAGTAATCCTCGGTGGTCAACCACGGCTGATCCTTCGAGATCAAAATCGACAAGTCCTTGGTCATTTCGCCAGCCTCAATGCTCTCGACACAGACCTTCTCGAGGTTCTCAGCGAACTCAATGAGCTTGGGGTTGTTGTCAAGCTTGCCGCGGTGCTTCAAGCCACCAGTCCAGGCGTACACCGATGCAACGGGGTTGGTTGAAGTCTTGTTGCCCTTTTGGTGTTCACGGTAGTGACGCGTCACGGTTCCGTGAGCAGCTTCGGCTTCAACGGTCTTTCCGTCTGGTGTCATCAAAACTGATGTCATGAGACCGAGTGAACCGTAACCCTGAGCAACGGTGTCGCTTTGTACGTCTCCGTCGTAGTTCTTACAAGCCCAGACATAGCCGCCTTCCCACTTCATGGCGCAAGCGACCATGTCGTCGATCAAGCGGTGTTCGTAGGTGAGACCAGCCTTATCAAAGTCTGCCTTGAACTCGGTTACGAATACTTCTTCGAACAAGTCTTTGAACTGACCGTCATAGGCCTTGAGGATTGTGTTCTTGGTGCTGAGGTACACCGGGTAGTTGCGGCTCAAGCCATAACGCATTGAAGCACGTGCGAAGTCGCGAATGCTCTCGTTGTAGTTGTACATACCCATGGCAACACCACCGTCGGGGCCATAGTTGGCAACCTGGAATTCCATGGGCTTGCTGCCATCTTCAGGAGTGAATGTCATTGTCACTGTTCCGGCACCAGGCACTTTGAAGTCTGTTGCCTTGTACTGATCACCGTGAGCGTGACGTCCGATCACGATGGGCTTGGTCCAACCCGGAACAAGTCGCGGAATGTTGCTGCAAATAATCGGTTCACGGAAAACCACACCACCAAGGATGTTGCGGATGGTACCGTTAGGCGACTTCCACATTTTCTTGAGTCCAAATTCTTCAACGCGAGCTTCGTCAGGAGTAATGGTTGCGCACTTCACGCCAACACCGTGCTTCAGGATTGCATTCGCTGAATCGATGGTGACTTGGTCGTCAGTTGCGTCGCGATGCTCCATGCCGAGGTCGTAATACTCGAGGTTGACGTCGAGGTACGGGAGGATGAGGCGGTCCTTGATGAACTGCCAAATGATGCGCGTCATTTCGTCGCCATCGAGTTCGACGACGGGGTTATCAACCTTAATTTTGGCCATGGGGCGCCTCCGGGTGCGGTGGCCGCTCGGCGACCACGGGTGATGTCACTTGTATTGTACTTGTCAACCTTAGCCCGATGGCGACTTCGCTGGCGAAGTTCATGATCTTCTCAAGATTCGTGGTTTTCGTCTCAGGAAGGTCCTTCGACAAGCAAGAATATCTAAGACCCCGATCTAAGGAATCCCATGCGCAGAATCATCGTCCCCATTTCCTTAGCGATTCTCTCGATTGTGAGCGCCAGTTGCGGCGGTTCAAGTACATCAACAGCCGAACCGACTGCTACTGCCGATCCATCAGCGATCAATGAAGCCAGCTTGCCGGCAAACGGCGAAACCCCCACCGACCCAAGCTCGACCGATCCAGCCTCAATCTCTGCTGCACCCACAACAGGATCTGGGGAATTTGTCATCGATGCCTTTGAAAAATCGTTTTCAGCAAACGAAGTTCAATGTTCTGACATTGACGGCGCGACCTATGTGTATGCCATAGCAAGCGCCGATTCAACAGCAACGTTGAGTTGGGAAGGAACCTCTCGCGCAAATGCATATATATCCTGGGGCTTAAGTGCGGTAGAGGCTTACATACCATTCCCCGAAACATTCGTGGTCAACATTGCCGAAGATGGTCTATCTGGAACATTTACCGGAGACTTCTTCCTTCCCGATGTCGCCGACATCAACCGCCGCCCGTTCTCGGGCACCTTTGAATGTGGGAACTGACATGAACATTCACCTGAGTAGATATTCACTCTGATGCGCACCACCTTGGCGGGACTCGGTGCCGCACTCATCTTCAGCGTTCTTGGTTGTGCATCGACAACCACACAAATCATCTCATCTACGCCGACAGCGCAAACGACGAATCAACTTCCAACAAGTCAGTACGACATCGGCACATTCACCGGTCAAGATATTTGGGTCAACCCGACGGCAGGTAATGATGCCAATAACGGTTCCGATCGTTTGAACGCTGTTCAATCCATTGCCCAGGCGTGGCGCCTCATCCCCTCAAATCAGACGCTGACAACTGGCTATCGAATTCGGTTAACCGCCGGCACCTATCCACAATCAAACTCTCCTCACTATTGGGAGAACCGTTTCGGAACTGCCGCAAACCCAGTGATCATTGAAGCCGCCGACGGCCCACACACTGCCGTCATGAGCGCCGACATCAATATGTACAACGTTCGCTATTTTTATTTGATTGGTGTTGACATTATTCGCGATGGAGATGCCTTTCATTGTGAACTGTGTGATCACATCCTCATTCGAGACTCTGAAATGTCGGGTGGCAACGGTGCTCACGAAACAATCAAAGTCAATCAGTCTCAATACATCTATATTGAAAACTCCGACATCCACGGGGCCGACGACAACGCAATTGATTTTGTTGCCGTTCAATATGGTCACGTTGTAGGAAATCACATTCATGGCGCACAAGATTGGTGTGCGTATGCAAAGGGTGGAAGCGCTTACATCACATTTGCTCACAACGAAGTGTTTGATTGTGGCACTGGAGGCATCGCAGCTGGACAAGGCACGGGCTTTGAATTCATGACTGCACCTTGGCTGAATTACGAGGCCTACGGGATGACGATCACAAGCAACATCATTCATGACACCGAAGGAGCGGGACTCGGAGTCGGAGGTGGCTACAACATTTTGTTGAACGAAAATATCTTGTATCGCGTTGGCTCGCGAAGTCATCTCATCGAGTTTGTCCGTGGTCGTCGGGGCTGCGACGGCGATACCGCGAAATGCGCAGAACATCGCGCGCTAGGTGGATGGGGGTCAACTCAATCTGAAGACGCAATCATTCCAAATCGGCATGTTTATTTCCTGAACAACGTCATTTATAACCCCGCCGGTTTCGTTTCAGGTTGGCAGCACTTTCAAGTAGATGGTCCTACTGCAACCCCCATCAGTAGCGGAGTTCCCTCTCCTGCAGTTGCTGACGACGATTTACAGATTCGTGGGAACCTCATCTGGAATGGCCCGTCTTCTATGCCACTCGGCATTGACCAAGGCTGTCTCGCAACAAACTCTTCGTGCAATGAACAACAACTCATTCGCGACAACCTGATCAATGTGTTTGAACCCCGCCTCGTCGACCCAATGAATGGCGATTACTCGCTCAGTCCTGAGACTCAATTAGGTCGACCTGCCTCGGTTTCGACGCCTGTTATGCAATGGGGCGATATGCCGCTATCCATTCCAACTCCATTGCACGAGGGTGACACTCCAGCAGCATCACCGAATCAGCCAACAGTGAGTGCTCAGCCGACTCCGGCAACTGTCATTAATCTTCCAGAGGTTTCATGAGATCAGCAGCATATTGCGCCGGATTGAATTATCGCCCGAGGCTCACAAAGACCAGAGCCAATGCCGCGCATGCCATACCCACGAATTGAGAGCGATTGGCTTTTTCATGATCGAGTCGCAGGGCCAACACAATCGTGCTGACGGGATACAAAGCGGTGATCACCGAAACCAAAGACAACATCCCTTGGCGGTTTGCGTACACAAACAGCACATTGGCACCCATGTCAAACAGCCCGGCCCACAAGGCGATCGCTGGGATGCGACCGCGACCTAAACCTGAACGGCGTCGGATCAAGATGATCGTGACCGCGATCGAGATTGATGCGATTCGAGCCGCGAGCAGGGGCCACATTCCCGAATCAGATGACGTACGATCAAGACACACAAACATCCAGCCGAATCCGCAACCAGCCAACGTTGCGACACCAACGATTTTCATCTTGGTTGGCGCGTGCGCAGTTCCTAATGCCCCGGTCACTAAAGCGATCCCCACGATCGCGATCACTATTCCGACATAGGCGATCAGCGACGGACGATCACCGAGAAACAAACCAGTGCCAACGGGAAGAGATGCACTCACCACTGCAGCAAGAGGAGCAACCACCGTCATCGACCCATTCGCTAACGCGTAATAGAAAAGCGTGAGCCCGATGAACCCACCGACTCCGCCAGCAGCTCCCCACAACCAGTCGTGAAGTCCTGGTGTCGGATCACCAAGAATCACCAAGAAAATCCCTAAGAGCATCAAACTAAAAATTTGACCGACACAGGTCACGACCAGGCTGTCAATTTTGCGCGATGCCCGACCGCCGCAATAGTCTCCGACCCCGTAGACCAAGGCCGCAGCGGCAGCAAGCAAAATCTCCACGTCACATGATTAGCACGACATAGTAAGCACGACCGCACATAGGGGCCATTAGTTGAGTACTTTTCATGCATGCGTCGTTTATCAATCGTCATCATCTCAGTCCTCGCCTTCACCGCTTGCAGTAGCAGTGAATCGAAAGACACGACTTCAGTAGCCCCCGCAACAGATTCAGCAACAACTGAGGCACCTACAACTGATGCACCCGCCGAAACAACCACAACTGTGGCAACGCCCACGTCAATCGTTGCGCCTTATACAAGTGAGATTTACAGCGACCCGACTCACTGGACCTGTCGCCCCGACATGACTGATACGTGTGACGACGACACCAGCGTCACCATGATCAATGCCGATGGCACTACGTCAGTCGAATCCTTTGTTGCCGACCCCAATGCTCCCGTTGACTGTTTCTACGCCTACCCAACAGCAAGCGAAGACGCCACCATGAACTCTGACCTCATCGCTGGTCGTGAAAAAGAAGTTGCGTTTCAACAAGCCGCTCGTCTTTCAACTGCCTGTCGCATGTTTGCCCCGACCTATCGCAGTGTCACATTGGCTGGTCTTTTCAACCCAGCAATGCCTGGTGACAGAACTCAGGCTTGGTTGACACCTTTCGAAGACATTAAAGATGCGTGGAATCATTACCTCGCCAATGACAATCAAGGACGAGGGGTCATTTTGCTGGCTCACTCACAAGGAACTGGACAATTGATTCGCTTGTTAAAAGAAGTCATTGATCCAAGCGAAGATCAACGATCGATCTTGATTTCCGCAATCATGTTGGGCGGCGCTGTTGCCGTTCCCGAAGGCGAAGACATCGGTGCCGCGATGCAAAACATTCCGTTGTGTCGGGCGAACGATCAAACTGGTTGCATCATCACGTACGCATCATTCCGCGACACTGCACCGCCTCCGGCCAATGCTTATTTCGGCAAGCCTGGTGGCATGGGGCAGCCTGCGCCAGAAGGCGAAATGGCAGGCTGCACCAATCCCGCAGCATTGGGTGGCGGCAAGGGCATGTTGAAGTCGGCTTTTGAAACAGCCGATTGGGCTTTCACCGATCCCGCACTCGTCGCATCAATCACCACACCATTCATGGGATTCCCCGATCTACTTGAGGCTGAGTGCGTCTACGAAAACGGATTTTCTTATTTGCAAATACACACCAACGCCGATCCAACCGACTCACGCGCTGATGCATTCAAAGGTGACCTGTCACCAGAATGGGGAACTCATGCAGTCGACTGGGAAATCGCATCACTCAGCATTCTTGATGTCGTTCAAGAAGAGATCGACGCCTGGGTTACTACTCACTGACTCTGCTGCCAAAGCGCGCTTCACCTAAGGTACGCACATGCATCACGTTCGTTTTGGTCGTACCGGTCTCAAAGTTTCTCGCCTGTGCCTCGGCACGATGACATTTGGTTATCAGTGCGATGAAGACACATCATTTGCCATTATGGATGCCGCAGCAGAGGCGGGGATCGACTTCATCGATACCGCCGACATGTATCCGCTCGGTGCTCCGCCCGAACTCTTTGGTCGGACCGAAGAAATCGTCGGCAAATGGCTCAAGGGTCGTCGCGATGATTTCATTGTTGCCACAAAGTGCTTTTTCCCGACTGGCAAGAAGGCTTGGGAAGCCGGCAACTCGCGTCACAACATCATGCGCTCAGTCGATATCTCACTGAAGCGACTCGGAACCGATCACATTGATTTGTATCAAGTGCATTCATGGGATACCGAGACTCGTGTTGACGAAACTCTGACCGCGATGGACGACCTTGTGAAGTCAGGAAAAGTTCGATACGTCGGATGCTCGAACGTCTTGGCATATCAACTTGCTCGCTCGGTTGGTCGCGCCGAAGTACTGGGTGTCAGTGGCTTTGAATGTGTGCAGCCGCGTTACAACATGTTGTTTCGCGAAAATGAGCGTGAACTGCTGCCATTGTGCGCAGAAGAAAACATTGCGGTCATCCCCTACAACCCTCTTGCGGGCGGATTCTTAAGTGGCAAGCACCTGCGCGGCGCACCTACTGAAGGTGGACGTTTCACACTTGGCTATGCCGCAGGGCGCTACCAGGACAGGTACTGGCACGACCGCATGTTTGACACCGTCGACCAGATTCGTCCCATCGCAGAAGAGGCCGGGGTCTCAATGGCAACCCTGGCAGTGCAGTGGGTGCTCGCCAACCCAACGATCACCTCGCCGATCATCGGTGCAAGCCGACCCGATCAAATCGCCGACCCTGTCGCTGCCGTGGGTTCACCAATCGATGCTGGAATCAAAGCTCGTATCGATGAGCTGACTTACGAATACCGCTTCGGCGATAACGCCCGCTGAATTAATTTCGGTCGGGTGCCCAGTTGCCGTGGAAACCGAACGGAACGCGAGCGGGCAGTTTCACCTGAGCCACATAACCCCGATCAAAGTCCTGCGCATCAAGTACAACAAATTCAGTTGAGTCATTCGATCCGTCATGAACGAAAGTCACCAACCAACCATCATCTTCGTCAGTTCCACCAGGCCGAGCGATAAACACTGGTTCACCCGCTGCTCGCGAAGCGCCATGATCAAAGACTTTGCGCTCTCCAGTAACGAGGTCGTGCTTCACGGTTGGCCAGTGCATTGAGCCTGTATCGATCTGAGCGCAATAGCCGTACCGATACATCTGGCCGGTGAGCGATCCACGATGTCGCGGAAATTCATTCGCTGATGAATCAATCGTGGTGACCGACACTCGCTTGGTGATTGGATCAATCTCCCAGCGCATCAGTCGCGGCACAGCGTCTCCGAATGGACCCAACAAGTCATCGCGCATCATGAGGTCGTAAAAACTCACGTCGAGCACAACCTTGCCGTCGGGCGTGTCGTACGCGTTCATCGGGTGGAACACATAACCCACTGGCACGTCAATCCACACAATGTCATTTGCCGTGCCTTCTCGTGGCATCAATCCGACTCGATTGCCGTAGTCGGCGTTCCATCTGAATGGGAACCGACCAGCGAAAGCCAGATCGAAGTCGACCAAAACTGGTTGATCGTAAACAACGACGTAACGATCAGTAATTGACATGTCATGCACCATTGACATACCCGGCAAAGGAATATCCACCGTACGATTCACGCGACCGTCTTTACCAACGCGCACATACTGCACATGATCCATCCACTCGGCCCACGCATAAACGATGGCGTGCATCTCACCAGTGACTGGATCGATCTTTGGATGCGCAGTGAATGCGCCAGGCAATGTTCCAAAAAAGTCATTATGGCCAATGGTTTCTAATTCGTACGACAATTCCACTGGGCATCCACCCGCTTCAACCATCGCCCAAGTGGTGCCAGCAAAAGAGCCGACGTTGGTGTTGGGTCCGGTCGGAGAGTTGTTCCAGTTTCGGCCAGCGATATCGGGCAAACCCTTTGTTGCATTCACTGCCGTTGATCCGACATAACGATTGCGATACCACTCGGCGCGTCCTTCACGTAATCGAATACCGTGAACCATTCCATCGCCCACAAACCAGTGGTGAGTTGCTGGATCAACCCCACCAATCGGGTTGGGCCCGTTACGCAAATATCGACCATTCAGCTCAGCTGGCAGTTCACCAACGACATGCAAATCGAAGGCAGTGACTTCTTCAGATACGGGGGCGTAATTGCCCGAGAGATAAATGTTGTTGCCGACGGCATCAGATAACGAGGTCATAAACAATGTCTAGTTTGTTTGCTTGACAGTGCCAAGCAATTGGCCTAAGTAAAACACAAAGCCCCACCGTAGTGGGGCTTTTGGTGGGCATGACGGGACTCGAACCCGGGACCTCTACCATGTCAAGGTAGCGCTCTAACCAACTGAGCTACACGCCCAAAAGCAGTACTACCCTACAGCCCTTGCGGGGTCCTCGCCCACCCCACAGTTGCCATATTTGAGGCGCGCCAATCAACTTTTCCTAACGTAATCGCAGGGCGACTTCATTGGCCATCAACCGGCCTGACCGAGTCAAAGTGACCTGCCCGTTGTTGACCAGAACCAATTCACTCATCAGTTCAAGATCGCTTGCACTAAATGAATCAGCGGACACGCCTTCACGCATACGTAAAGCCAGTTGCAATCCTTCGATGCGTTGAGCATCGCTTTCAAGTATTTCGCTGGACGACTCGGCGCTTTGCACAGAGTCAATCAACTCAATAAATCGATCAGGCGTACGCACATTCCAAGAGCGTCGCCCATCGTGGTGCGCGTGAGCGGCACTCCCAAAACCGGCGTAGTTGCCTTGAAACCAATACAGACGATTGTGTTGGCACTCACGTCCAGAGAGAGACCAATTGGAAACCTCATAATTCTCCATGCCTGCAGCCGTCAACAAGTCATCAACCACTTCGTACATTTCGGCTTGCACATCGTCATCGGGATGACGACTGGGATCGTCAGCAAGTGGTGTTCCGCCTTCAACGGTCAGTCCATATGCCGAGATATGTGTTGGCTCAAGTTGCAAAACCGACGAAACCGTTGCGGCCCAATCATCAACCGATTCACCGTGGACGCCATAAATGATGTCGAGATTGATATCGGTAAATCCCGCTTGCCGCGCTAGCTCAACTGAGCGCTCTACGTTGGCCGGATTATGAGTTCGACCGAGCGATAGCAGAACATGACTTTGCATTGATTGCACGCCAAAACTCAAGCGATTCACTCCACCGTCCCGGAAGATATGCAACATCTCAGCCGTGATGTCATCGGGATTACATTCGATTGTTATTTCGGCGTCACTGGTCGTAGGAATATGTGAAAGAACTTTTATCAAAGCGTCTGCTGGTACACGCGTCGGAGTTCCACCTCCAACAAAAATGGATGTTGCCGTCGGCATACCCTGCCCAACCGCTCGCGATATCTCGGTCGCTAACGAATCCAAGTATTTATCAATGATGTGATCACGATCGGTAAACGTGGCAAAGGCGCAGTAGTCACAACGATGACGACAAAACGGAATATGGACGTAAGCGCCGTAGCCAGGATTATCGGCAGTTGCACGCATTATGTTCTCGGTGATGCTTGAAAAAGAACACCAATTTCCTCAAGATGCGCCCGAACGTCATCAATTGCCACATCGAGCATGACGGCGATCGCCCGCACGTCATCGGCTCGTACGGTCAGAACCTTGCCGTTAAAGTCACCGCGCTGAACCTGGATCATCGAGAGATACCGCGACAACGTTGCAAAGCCCATTCCATCGATGTTTGCCAATTTCACCAAATCAATGGCCAACTTTGTCGAAATGGTTGTCGAATGCCCATCGGTCAGTTGTGTTTCTTTGGGCAACAACTGTTCAATCGGTACGTCGTAAAAATCGGCCAATCGACGTAGTCGGGGCAACGAGATTGAACGCTCGCCCCGTTCGTATGCTCCAAGAACTGAAGCTTTGAACTCTTCTTTGGAAACGGCTTCCACTTCTTGCAATGACAATTTCTTTTGGCGACGAATTGCGCGAAGTCGTTCTCCTACCCGAACGTTGTATTCAGCAGACACTGCATCGTCTTCATCGGCAACCGGAATTGACTTATGAGGTTTCTTAACCATGCTGCGACCTCATATGACTCAACATCACACCAGCGGCTACAGCAGCGGTTTCGGCTCGCAAGATTCCGCCAGGCAATGACACTCGATTGGGCATCAAGTCCATCTCCTGATGGGTGAATCCGCCTTCTGGACCGATCACAAGCGTTGAAACATCTTCGGTTAACGCCGACCCTTCAGGGTCGGCAACAGCGATATTTGGTCCGTACGAGTTGACAAATTTTTCGATGGACGGATACACCTCGTGAATGGTCGGCAAGAACACCGAACGACTTTGCATGGCAGCTTCGCGGGCAATTTTCTGCCACCGCGCTTGGTTCTTTGCGCCTTTGTCACTGTCCCAGCGAACAATCGACCGTTCAGTAATGATCGGCACGATGTGATCTATGCCTAGTTCGGTCAATTTTTGAATTACTAAATCCGGCTTGTCGTTCTTAGTCACCGAAAATGCCACAGTCAACGAACGCGGATGTGTCTCACTGTGAACAACTGAATCATCCGTTGACAATGCGGCCGTCATTTCGTACTGACATATTCGCCACGAGCCACGACCATCACTCACCGAAACCGACTCACCGCTTCGCAATCGAAGAACTTTTGCTAGGTGATGAAAGTCGTCGTCGTTCAGAAACGGGGCGTTGATATCAATCACAAACGCGTGAGCCGCGGCACGACGCCGCTCAATCATGAGAACGCCGATTTGATACGCGAGAAGAAACCTTTGTCAGCTGGCGCAACGTCTTCGCCACGCTTTTCAGCAAACGTACGCAACAACTCAGATTCATCATCGGACAATTTTGTCGGAACAACAACTTTGATTACAGCAATGAGATCTCCACGGCCTGTTGACTGCAAACGAGGGACGCCTCGTTTTTTCAAAACGAAATGGCGACCAGGTTGAGTTCCTGCAGGAATCAACAAAGTCTCTTCGCCGTCGAGCGTTTCAAGTTCAAGCGAGACACCAAGAGTCGCCTGAGCAATCGAGATTTCTACCTGCGTCACAAGATCGATGCCATCACGCTCGTACATAGCATGGGGCTTTACTCGTAGGCGAACGAACAAATCTCCAGCAGAACCACCACGTTGCCCCACTGCACCACGGCCCGTTAAGCGCAACGTAGAACCAGTATCGACTCCGGCTGGAACATCCACTTGGAAAGTCTTTTCGGTGATGACGCGACCTTCACCACTACAGGTTGAACACGGAGTCGCAATAATTTGACCAAAACCACGGCATCGCTGACAGGCCTGCATCGAAACCATTTGCCCAAGCAAGCTTTGACGTACACGCTGAACTTGACCAATGCCATTGCATTCAGAACACTTGACTGGCTGAGTGCCCGAGCCTGCACCCGAACCCGAACAGTCGTCGCACACCAGAGCCGTGCGCACACTCACCGGAACGTTGGCACCAAAGACGGCCTGTTCAAACGACAGATCGGCAACGACTTCGAGGTCTTGTCCACGAGGAGGACCTGCTGGGCCGCGCTGTTGACCAAAGGGACTGCCACCAAAGAACGATTCGAAAATATCTCCAAGACCACCGCCGCCCCCGCCGAAGAAGTCTCCCCCACCAACGCCTGATGCACCCGCTTCACCAAATCGGTCGTACCGCGCCCGCGAATCGGCATCGGACAAAACTTCATAGGCCTGCGCAACTTGTTTGAACTTTTCTTCGGCGCTCGCATCACCAGGGTTGGCATCTGGGTGAAACTGCCGAGCCTTCACCCGATAGGCCTTCTTGATTTCGTCAGCTGACGCATCGCGTCGCACATCGAGGAGTTCGTAATAGTCAGCCATAATCGTCGCAATTCTACAAAGGTTATTTTTCGATCACGACTGTTTAGCTTTCGCCAAGTCGACGACCCAATCGATCTGAGACAACTTCAACGGTCGCAAGCGCCTGCGGGTAGTCCATCCGCGTCGGTCCAAGTACTCCAATAGTGCCCAACTGCTCGCCATCCACGACGACTGGTGCAATAACGACCGAGCAACTTGCGAGTGGCTCGATGCCGTGTTCGGCACCGATCGAGACACTCAGGCCTCGGTCGAGAATGTCACGCACCAAGGTCACGACTAAATACTGCTGCTCTAACGTTTGCAAAACCTGCCGCACCACATCAACAGCATCAAAGGCTGATGCCATAGATGACGCCCCGCCGACAAACACCGAGTCATCAGCTCCGACATGTCGAAGAGCGGCATTGGCTTTCTGACAAATCGCATCGACTCCTGCATCACCACTTAAAGGAATTTCGCGTGCGCCAGCGAGTACATGCCCAATGAGGTGGCGTTGCATATGAACTGTCGCTGCACCGAGACGAGTTTCAGAGACTTCAGCATCGAATTCAAGATGTTCACTTTCAACCGAACCGTTTGACATCACCGCGACCACCATGGCCTGACGCGCTGAAAGTCCAACAACTTGCACCGCGCGAATTTCGGCTCGTTCAACTTTGGGACCAAGAACCACTGACGCGTAATTTGTCAGTCCAGCGACGAGGTGTGAGGTGCGGGCCAGTAGTTCTTCCATACCACCATGGGCGCCGTCAAAGAAGTCGCGAACCTGACCGACCTTGACATCGTCGAGACGACCCGGCTGGCTGAGATGGTCAACGAAAAAGCGATAGCCCTTATCGGTTGGAATACGACCGGCCGATGTGTGGGGTTGAGCTAAGAAACCTTCTTGCTCAAGAACCGCCATTTCGTTGCGCACTGTGGCTGAAGAAACATTGATATCGGGCGCGGTGGAAATATGCGTTGAGCCAACGGGCTGGCCGGTGCCGATGTATTCCTGCACCACAGCTCGCAGAATTGCGGTCTTTCGATCGTCCAACATGACATGGTTAATCTAGCGCACTGCCCTGACGTCTTATGTCCCCTCGGCGCCCATCGCCTTGTAACGCGCGAGTGCTTCGTCACGTTCAACCGAGTGATCAACAATGGGAGCCACATAGCCGATTGGGACACCTGCCCCTTTGCGCTTGACATCATGGGGTGCGTGGATCAGCGAACTGGGCAACGATGCAAGTTCAGGAACAAAACGGCGCACATATTCGCCCGCAGGGTCGTAGCGCTCACCCTGCAACATCGGATTGAAGACTCTGAAATACGGCGCCGCATCAGTTCCGGTACCAGCCGTCCATTGCCAGCCATGCGAATTGCTGGCAATATCGCCATCAACAAGATGCTTCATAAAGAACTTGGCACCCCACTGCCACGGCAGGTGTAGATCTTTCACCAAAAAACTGGCAACAATCATGCGGACACGATTGTGCATCCATCCTGTTTGCACCAGCTCGCGCATGCCGGCATCGACAATCGGATAACCCGTCTCTCCGCGACACCATGCAGCAAATCGCTCTTCAGCAATCGGGCCTTCATCGTGCACAAGGCCATCAAGTTTGCGATTGAGATTTTTCCAACCTGTATCAGGAAAACGAAACATCACGTCGGCGTAGAAATCGCGCCAAGCCAACTCATTGCGGTAGACGTTGTGAGAAGGATCTGGCACCAAGTCAGCAAGCAACTGACGCGGGTGCACGATGCCCCATCGCAGCGCCGCCGACAAACGACTTGAGCCATTCACCGACGGGTCATTACGACGATCTGCATAACCGTCAAGTCCGTCGACACCACGTAAGCGATATTCGTTCCATTGATCGTGTACATCTTCTTCGTTACAAGGTGGCAAAGCGAACGAAATCTCTGGTCGAATTGGTGGACCTTCGCACGGCACCGAAGGAGCACCATGCCATTGTGGATCTTTTGGCGCATCAAGTGGGGCCGGCCAACCATTCGCGAGCCAACGCTTTGAATACGGGGTGTACACCGAGTACGACAAGCCGTCATCCTTAGTTACGACGCCAGGATCGACCGCGTACGGCGAACCCACGCCATGTAATCGTTTGCCAAGTTCTCTAAGCCGCAGCCCAACTTCGGCATCACGACGCCGACCGTAGGGAGCAAAATCGCGTGCCACATACACATCGTCTGCGCCGACCTCATGAGCAAGTGCCACGATCACATCAACAGGATCACCATGTCGATAGACCAACGCTCGGCCCATTGAGTCGTCAAGCGCATTCAAGGCATCGCACATGTATGCCACTCGTGGATCGCCCGAATTCTTTAACAAGTTTGGGTCGACAACAAAAACTGGAACAACATCAGTGTGTTCAGCCAGTGCTCGAACAAGAGCTGGATTATCGGTCAGGCGTAGGTCTCGACGAAACCACATAATCGCGCGAGTCATCGTGAAACCTTACAGATCGGGGAATCGCAAACGAATTGCGTTGCCGTGAGCGGGAAAACCTTCAACATCGGCGAGCGCCAAAACAGTCGGAGCCAACCGACGCAAGGCTGCATTGTCGGCGCGCGCGATCGCAGTGCGCTTTATGAATGCATCAACCGTGACTCCGCTCGTTACTCGCGCATAACCATTGGTTGGCAACGATGCTGGTGGGCCCAGTACAAAATTGCCCGCCGAAAATGGCGTATCTTGGCCGATCAAAATTTCGCCAGCATGAACGATCATTTCGATCACCGACTCTTCAATTTCGGCGCGTACAACTAGTTGCAAGTGTTCTGGCGCAAAATCGTTGGCAACGAGCGCTGCCTCCGTCATATCTTTCACAAGAACGCAGCCACCGTTGACACCAAGCGATGACGCCGCGGCTTCGGCTCGCACTTCGGGTAGCAGCGCAATCTGCTTCACCAATTCAACTTCGGTTGCGGCTGCCAACGAGGCACTCGTCGTAATCAACAAGGTGCAGCTATCGGTGCCATGCTCGGCTTCAATCAACAAGTCGGCAGCCAGACGAACTGGGTCGGCCGAATCGTCAGCGATGACAACACTTTCAGTTGGACCCAGCGCCATTTGTGTCGCGGTTCCGTAGCGCTGTACCTCTAGTTGTGCGACCGTCACTGGCAATGAACCTGGTCCCATCAGTTTGACCACTCTCGGAATTGATTCAGTTCCGAAAGCGAGTGCGGCAATACCTGCAGGACCATTCACTCGAAAGATTTCGCGCAAACCGAGTTCGCGCGCGACCGTAATGACAACGGGGTCAACAGCACCATTGGCACCTGGTTGCGGTGGCACAACGACTGCAATGTTCTTGACTCCAGCGACAACAGCTGGTGTGCCAAGTTGCGCAAGGACACTTGGGTAACTGGCTTTACCACTCGGACAGAACAAACCGGCAGAAGCAATTGCGCTGACGCGCTCGCCCACCATCAAGCCCGGATCACTTTCAAATTGCCAGTTGCCAAGGTGGCTCAAGAGTTTCTCATTGAAGCGACGAATGTGGTCAACCATGTCGGTGATAGCCACACGCAGTGCCGGATCGACTTTGCTTGGGGCCGATTCCCATTCGTCATCGCTGACGCGTAGTCCAGATGGAGTCACCGCAACTTTGTCAAACTTTGCAAGAGCATCACAGACTGCGGCATCGCCACGTTCGCGAACGTCAAGAACTAAAGCCGAAATTTGTTCGCGCAGTTCAGTCGTAATGACTTTGTTCAGATCGCGATCGACTAACGCCGAACGTTGCGCAGCATCAAGCTGCGACCATGTCAATTGACGAAGTACCGAAGAACGCGACATCACTTATCAGAGTACTAGGGGTTTCGAATTTGGTGAAGTTGATTTCAAGAAGTACACCACAATGCTCAGAATCAGCAGCGACAAGAAGCTTCCATAAGCAAGCGACCACTCCGGACCCGCCCAGTCGGCAATCAGTCCAGTGACTGGTCCACCAATTGGTGTCGAGCCCAAGAACGCCACTGCCGACAAGGCCAACAGACGTCCACGCATATCTGCCGGACTTTGCTGCTGCACCAGGCCGTTGAATGACGACAAGAAGATGGCTCCACCAATGCCTAACGGCACCGCCCCAACGAACGCCAACCAACCCGATGGCGCCCACGCAACCATCGGACCAGAAACGCCGAGAACGGCCACACTGCCAAAGAACAACTTCAGCGACGCCTCTTTTCGAGATGCTGAGTACAACGATCCAGCAACACTGCCGATACTCAATACCGACAACACCCAACCGAACCAGCGTTCATCACCCCAGCGCACCGCGCTTAATTTTGGCAACGAGACCGAGTAGTTGAACGCGAACGTACTGACGACGACCAACACAATGTGCAGCGATAGCAACTGTCGATTGCCAGTGACGAAACGCAATGCATCGCGCACAGGCGTCCCACCGCGAGCGGCTTTTGGTGAACTAAACAAGGTCTTGCGGTTAATCAACATCAGTGAAGCCAGAACGGCTACGAATGAGATGCCGTTAATCGTAAACAACCAGGCAGTTCCCAACGGACCAACTAGTGCGGCCGCCAATGCTGGACCAAAAATACGTGAACCTGTCATCACCGCAGTGTTCAAGGCCATGGCATTGCTGATGTCCCCGGGGGGAACAAGTTCAACAACCAATCCGCGACGGGCTGGGTTATCAAAGGCATTGGCTAAACCGAGCAGCAATGCCAACATGTACACAACTGGAACAGAAACCAAGCCGGCGAAATCTAAACCAGCCAACAACAATGCTTGCGCTGTCATTAATGACTGCGTAAACAAACACATGCGACGCTTGTCTCGCCGATCGGCAACGGCCCCCGCCCACGCACCAAAAATCAACATCGGCAAGAACTGCATTGCAACCGTGATACCGAGGTCAGTCGCCTTCCCAGTGAGGCGATACACCAAAATCGACATTGCCGTCGATTGCAACCACGAACCTACGTTTGATACGAGTAGGCCAGCAAAAAATAAACGGGCGTTGCGATTTTGTAACGAACGGAAGGTCTGCGAAGAACCCATGGGGTTCAGTCGTCCAGTTTTAAGGCCGAAATGAAAACATCACCAGGCACTTCAACGCGCCCGATGGCCTTCATCTTCTTTTTGCCTTCTTTTTGCTTTTCAAGCAACTTGCGCTTACGCGTAATGTCACCGCCGTAACACTTAGCCAACACGTCTTTACGCTTGGCCTTGACGGTTTCGCGAGCGATCACTTTGCCACCAATGGCCGCCTGAATTGGCACATCAAACATTTGACGAGGGATGAGCGTCTTCAATTTTTCGCACATCCGCATGCCATAAGTGAATGACTTGTCGCGGTGCACAATCATCGAGAAGGCGTCAGCAACAATGCCATTGAGCACGATGTCGACCTTCACCAAATTACTTCGCTGATAACCATCAAGTTCGTAATCGAGACTGGCATAACCCTGCGAGCGACTCTTCATCTGATCAAAGAAGTCAACAACCACTTCTGCCAAAGGAATTTTGTAATGAAGTTCAACACGCTCTGGCGATAGGTACTCGATCTTTGACATGTCACCGCGACGCGACTGGCATAGTTCCATCAAAGTTCCGGTGTAATCCTTCGGAGTAATAATGCTCACGCGGAAGTACGGCTCTTCGATGTAATCAATATTCTGCGGTGGCGGAAGATCGGCCGGGTTATCCACGACTTCAACTTCACCATTGGTTTTCATGACGCGATATTCAACGCTTGGAGCAGTTGCAATGAGCGACAAACCGAATTCACGTTCAAGACGTTCTTTCACAATCTCCATGTGCAACAGTCCGAGAAATCCGCAACGGAACCCGAAACCAAGTGCGCCTGATGATTCGGGTTCGTAAGTCACACTCGCGTCATTGAGTTTGAGCTTCTGCAAACTCTCGCGCAGGTTTTCAAATTCGTCGCCATCAATGGGATACAGACCACAAAAGACCATGGGCTTCGGATCGCGATATCCGGGCAACGCTTCGGTTGCAGCCTTGCCATAAATCGTGACGGTTTCACCCGAACGAGCTTCGGCAACATCTTTGATACCAGCGATCAAATATCCGACTTCGCCAGGTCCGAGTTCGGCCACCGGAGTTGGCACCGGGCGACGAACTCCGATTTCGATGATTTCTTGTTGCGTGCCGGCCTGCATGAACTGCACGCGAGATGTCGAGTTCAGCCGACCATTCATTACACGGATCGACGACACGACACCGCGATATTGGTCGTACTGGCTGTCAAAAATCAGAGCTTGCAATGGAGCATCAGGGTCGCCGACTGGCGCCGGAATCTTTTCACAGATGGCATCGAGTAATTCAGGAACTCCGACTCCGGTCTTCGCTGAAATACGCAAGATCTCGCTGCCTTTAATACCGAGCACATTTTCGATTTCTTGGGCGTACCGATCGGGATCGGCCGCGGGAAGGTCGATCTTGTTCAAGACCGCCACGATTTCAAGGTCGTTTTCGAGAGCCAGATAGCAGTTTGCCAGAGTTTGAGCCTCAATGCCCTGGGCAGCATCAACAACCAGCACCACGCCTTCACAGGCAGCCAGCGAACGGCTCACTTCGTACCCAAAGTCAACGTGGCCTGGGGTGTCAATGAGGTGCAGCGTGTATCCCTTCCAGTCAACACGCACGTTTTGGGCCTTAATCGTGATGCCGCGTTCACGCTCAAGATCCATCGAATCAAGGTATTGAGCCCGCATATCACGCACTTCAACGGCGTGAGTCATCTCGAGAATGCGGTCCGACAAGGTCGATTTGCCGTGGTCAATATGGGCAATGATCGAAAAGTTGCGAATGCGGGAGAGGTCCATGGGGGTGAGGCGCTGGGGTTTTGCCACCCAAAAGGGTGAACCTTGCTGTCAAGAGACTAGCGTTCATCTGAACCTGAACAGGGCTTGGCGTTGGGGAGTATCCCCTGCGCTGGTACGATCTCAGGGCTGTTTCAATCGCACTGAGGTTCCCGTGGCAAATATTAAAAGTCAAAAAAAGCGCATTCTGACGAACGCCAAGCGCGCTGAGCGTAACAAGGCTGTCAAGAGTGAGTTGAAGACCCGAGTCAAGACCGCAAAGGCAACGATCGGTTCTGAAACCAGCGTTGAAGATGTTCGCGTTGCGGTCAAGCGCATCGACATGGCAACTGCCAAGGGCATCATTCACAAGAACACGGCAGCTCGTCGCAAGAGCCGCCTCATGAAGCAGGTCAACGCTGGCGGCTGACCGTTCCGGTCAACTTTGCTAGTCGGGCGACAAGTACGTCCATCACCACATCTTCATCAAGCCCGGTCGATCCTCGCAGATCTAAATCGGCAGCAGCTAACAACTCGAAGGCCCGTCGAACTCCCCCTCCGGTGAGATTGCGATAGGCCTTCAGTGCTTTTTCGGCGGCGAACCCTTTCAGCCCCAACACCGCTTCTGCTTCGGCAATCGATGACACATCGGGTCCGTCAAGTTTGGCTAACCGCGAATAGTGATTATGTAATTGCGACATGATCTGCAATGGATGGCGTTCACCTGCAGTCATCAAACGACGCGAAGCCATCAATGCTTTGGTCGCATTACCGCCATCAATCGCATCAGTCAAGTCCCACGGCTTCACATCACCGCGCTCACCTAAAAAGGGTTCGAGCTTTTCGCGCGTAATCTTTTGCGAACCATAGGTTGACTTCAAAGTGTTCGCGATGCCGCCCAACCGTGCGACATCTTCGCCTAACCAATCAATCAACATGGCAACCGCCGGGGCATCAAGCACCAGACCAAGCGTTGACAACTGCGATTCCCACCATTCGCGACGATCTTTGGCTTTCGTTGGTGGCGACGGGTCGATTGATTGACCGCCACAGGCTTTCAAGCCGTCGGCGATGACTTTGAGCACCCGACCACTTCCCCACTCAAGCACTAAATGGGTGAAGTCGGCCGCATTATTGAGATAGGTCGCCAATACATCAAGATCATCGGCCTTATACGACGAGACGCCCCGAGCAACAATGACGCGCATGTCAGTGAAGAACGGCGGAGTGTTCGCCGCTTCGGTCACGGCAGCCATGACATACTCGCCATCAAACTCTTCGAGCATCAACGATCGGTCTTGATCGCCCACAAGTTCGCGCACCTTGTCCGAAACCGCCTCGCTGACTAACACGTCGTCAGACCCATGGAACAAGAACACACTCATGCCTCTAGGTTGCCACATCGGTGCCTCAGCAAAAGCACGATCGGGACCAGAGCAACAAAAACATCGAGCCAAACGGGCGGGTTGAGGTGATGCCCGAGAGCGGCAACCGTGTCAATCCACTTCACGCCAATGCCAAGCGGCCACATCACAATTTCGGCGACTGCATTCGGTGCGAAACCCGCACATAGAGCCACCGGAATTCCGATAAGCATCACAACCCCGGCTATTGGTACCGCCAAAAGATTGCACGGGATCGACATTGCGCTCGGCCAACCAAAAACCAACACGATGAACGGAAGGACACCCAGTTGGGCAGCCAACGACGGCACCACCCAATTCAAAACCCACGGATGATTCTTCAAACCACGACATTCAAGCGTTGAGCGAATTCGCGACGACAACAGAATCAATCCCGAACTTCCACCGACCGACAACCACCAGCCAACTGACCACAACAAGAACGGATCAATCAAAAGCAAGGCCACGCATGTAGTCGCAAGAACTTGCCAAGCCTTGAATCGCCCACCGATCGCCAAGACCGACGCCGAAATACCCGCCATCGTCACTGCACGAATGACCGAGGGCTCCAGCCGAGTCATCGTTGCAAACCAAATGAGAACCAACAGAGTCATTGTCAATCGAGACCAACGCCGCAACCGAGTCAACATCGGTGCGACAACAGCCAAAACAAATGCGACATTTTGACCAGAAACAGCAGTCAAATGGGCGAGTCCACTACCCCTGAACCGCTCGACCATGGCGGGCGGCTGTTGCGAATCGTCGCCGTACACCAGACCTGCAAACAAAGTGGACTGATCATTAGGCAAGGTACGCGCACCTTCGCCAAGCGCAGCGCGAACTCGATTTGCCGCCAATTCAAAACGTGATTCAACAATGTGTGCTCCCGTCGCAATCTCGCTCACCGCAGTTACTTCAAATCTTCCGACGATGTGTCTCACAAACAAACGTCGCTTGTTGGCACTCGTCACCAAACGGCGCTCGCCTTGAACCGTGACACCTTCACCCGCAACTCGAGCCATCATTCGCCATTTGCTGCTTCCGTAGGTCCAACATTCAAAACGCTGACCTTCAATTTCGAGGACAACGCGGGCTGCCCGCCCCACCGGTTGCGGATCTGAGATCAATTTCGCGTCACCCGTGTACGGACCCGTACGAACTTCGTGAACCGCTTCCCATTCACTATGACTTCGCCACATTGCGCTACCGCCCAACAAACACACAAGCATGATGGCTAAAAGTCCGACCTTGAGTGACCGCAGAACAAATAGAGCTGCGACAAAAAGTACGCAAACGACACCTGCTCGAGACCGAGAGTTCAGGCCTTCGCCGAACCAGACCGAAACCATGACGACCAACGTCAGCACGATCAGCAGGTAATGCAGGTTTCGAGACCCCCAATAGTCGTACTGTTGATGTTTGTGAGTCTGCGTCTGAATATTGCTCTTGCTGGTCGACACGATCGTGACGGGGTTGTTCCCGACGGAGTCGTGTATCACCGCTTACTCATCCGTACTTTTGGCAAATACCTTGCGGTGGCAATAGCGGCAATGGTTGGACTTTTTTCTGCCGCGCTTCTTGTCGGATCAACCAGTGCCATTCGCGGGATACCTGGTTTCATTTTGGCGATCATCGCTATTCCGACATTGCCGTTGTTTGGCGTACCGGTCATGGGTGGCACAGTGCGTTGGTTATTGGCGATTGTTTCTAGCGCAGCGCTTTGGGCATTCGTTGGCCGCCTCGCTGCGCAACGTTCGACGAGCCAAACTATTTCAAGTTGGCCCGAATGGCGCCGTGAATGGACTCGACTGAGTATCGGAGTCTGGGTCGGTGCGATGTTTGGTCTAGGTGTCGCGGCAATTGCACTCGGCGTCAACCCCTTTTCGATCTGAGTCATTCTCACGTCGTG
>WLMQ01000189.1 GCA_009700145.1 Actinomycetota bacterium | reverse complement strand
TTTTGGTTTCCACGAAATTTTTCACGCTTTCACTGTGGTTGCTGCAGGTTTGCAATTCGCAGCCATCGCTGGCATCGTCGCCCCGCGCCTCGCCGCCTAAAACCCATTTTCAATTCGTCAAGGGATTGTTAAGAAGGGGTCCCTCTAGTTGAGGTGGGGTCGATCCAGTCCGATAGACACCCGTGTTCAATCGGCCCGCTCCCAAAATAACTGCAGCTCCCAAAGACCAAGCCGTTGCCGATGTTTCAACAAAGGCACGGGCATCTGAACATTCGAATGTCGCTACCGATGACGACGGACCAGTCGTCCAGATGGTGACGTCGCTGGTCAGTCAGGGTTTACGCGACCGAGCATCCGACATTCATATTGAGCCACTCAATGACATCTTGCGCATTCGCTATCGCATCGATGGCAACTTGGTTGAAGCACAAACGCTCCCCCTGCACCTGCACTCAAGTTTGGTGAGCCGCCTGAAGATCATGGCCGGCATGAACATTGTTGAACGCCGCCGACCTCAAGACGGTCAGTTCTCAACAACAGTTGACGGACGTGACGTCGATGTACGCGTCGCCACAGTCTCGACGGTCTTCGGCGAAAAACTGGTCATGCGACTTCTCGACAAGCGACGTTCAACAATTGGTCTCAGCGAACTCGGAATGCCCAACGACACTCACGAGATGTATTCACAAATGGTGCGCTCGCCTTTTGGCATGGTTATTTGTGCTGGTCCTACCGGAGCAGGAAAAACAACCACTTTGTATGCATCACTCATGGAAATCAATGACATTGGTAAAAATGTCACGACCATTGAAGACCCTGTTGAATACGTCTTTCCTGGAATCAATCAAGTTCAAACAAACGAACAAGCTGGCCTCACCTTTGCGACTGGACTACGCGCATTGTTACGTCAAGACCCCGACGTCATCTTGGTTGGTGAAATACGTGATGCAGACACCGCACGAATCGCCGTGCAATCAGCTCTGACTGGTCACTTTGTGCTGTCATCACTCCACGGCACCGATGCAGCGGCCGCACTACATCGATTACTTGACATGGGTATCGAAGCATTCCTCATTGCTTCATCGGTGATGGGCGTCATTGGTCAACGCTTACTTCGCCGCATTTGTGATTCATGCAAAGAGCCCTATCAACCTGACGCTGAAGAGATGGCCCTTTTTCAACAACATCTTCCAAAGAACAAGAAGAAACTTTTTTTTCACGGTGCTGGTTGTAACGATTGTTCACAGACCGGTTATCGCGATCGCATTGGTGTCTACGAGCTCCTCAAACTTTCGCCCGCTATTCGCCAACTCATCGTTGAACACGCGACGACTGAACGCGTGCGCCAATTAGCAATTGACGAAGGTATGCGGCCAATGATCGCCGAGGCAATCAACCTCGTTGATGCCGATATCACCACAGTTGCCGAAGTCATCAGAACTTTGTATGTGGCCTGATTGGAATATTGATGCCGAAGTTTGCCTATAGCGCGATCAACAATGAGGGTCTCACCGTTGAAGGTGACACGAAAGCCGACAGCATCGGCGATGCCCGTGCGCATCTCTTGAGCCAAGACCTTTATCCCACCAAACTTGCTGAAAAGCGCGGACTGCTCCAATTCGAACTCACCAAAGAAAAGGTGAAGAAGAAAGAGTTGATGCACTTCACGCGCCAACTCGCAGTATTCGTTCGCGCTGGCATTCCGATTACGACTGCACTAGAGACAATTGGCGACGAAACTCAAGACACTGCGTTGCGTCGAGCTATTACAGCGATGATTGAAGAGTTACGTAACGGCGGAACACTTTCAATGGCTGCCGCTCAGCACACACAAGTTTTCCCAAATTATTACGTCGGTATTTTGCACAGCGCCGAACTCACTGGTCGGCTTGATGAAACACTCGACAGTTTGTCGGCTTATCTCAACCGTGAAATTGAGACTCGTTCCAAAGTTGTTAGTGCTTTGTCATATCCAGGAGTCGTCATGGTGATGGCCGTCGTCACTGTGGTCATCTTGGCTGGTTACGTGTTGCCAAAATTCAAACCACTCTTTGCCGAACTCAATGCCGACCTTCCGCTACCAACACGCATGCTGTTGGCCGTCGCTTCGCTGTTTACCGATCTCATCTATATTCCCATCACTTTTTTCGCCTGCATCATTGCTCTGGCGGTTTGGATGGTGAAGACCGATCAAGGTCAACGATTCAAAGATCGAGCCATTCTCAAGATTCCCGTCATCAAGGGAATCATCGAGTACGCCATCCTTGAGCGCTTCTGTCGCATTCTTGGCGCAATGGTGCGGGCTGGCGTCCCTCTTCCCGATGGAATGGAGACAACCACTGAAGCCACGGCCAACACGGTGTACCGCGAGCGGCTTGAAGTGGCACGCGAAGAAATGCTGCGTGGGTCTGGTTTCTCTGGTCCACTCGCAGCCACCAATCTCTTTCCAGGCGCTGCAAGACAAATGTTCAAAGTCGGCGAAGAAACCGGAACTCTTGACGAACAACTTGCGGCAGCAAGTGAGTACTTCGACTCCGAACTTGAAGTGCGCATCAAACGCTTCACAACGATGTTTGAGCCCATCATGATTATTGGTGTGGGCTTAATGGTGGGCTTTGTCGCCGTCGCTCTGGTCTCGGCAATGTATGGAGTACTTGGTGGAGTGAAGGACGGTGCGTGATGAACTCATTGAGTTCAGTGTCCCAACACCACGTCGATGAGATTCTGTCCGTAGAAAATCGCAACGATCGATCCAGCGGCCAAGAATGGTCCGAATGGCAATTGCGTTCGACGACCCGCTTTTCCAACAATCATCAACACAACTCCGATGGCTGCGCCAAGAATGAATCCGTAAAACAAACCAACCAGTGCCAGGCCCGGATTCAACCAGCCCAAATACATTCCGAGCAATGGACTGAGTCGCACATCACCGTCACCAAGCCCGCCTCGACTGACGGCATACAAAGCACCCATGACAGCAAGAGAAATGGCTGCACCAAACAACGCCATATAAATACGTCGTGGTTCATTTTCGATTACCGCAGCAATCACCAGCAGTGGAGCTCCCAAAGCCATCACGGTGTACGACACTTCGCGGGGCAAACGCTGAGTCTTCAGGTCAATAACGGTCAGACCAGTCAAGCCGGCGGCGAATACACAAAATGCCGCTACCAAAACACCGCGCTCAAAATGAATTGCCATCAAGGTGAACAGAGTGGCCGTCACGATTTCGACGATGATCGGCTCAGCCCCAATGGGTTGACGACACTTGCGACATTTACCGCGCAAAACAAGCCACGACAAGACGGGCACCAAGTCAAGCGGCCCAAGTTCAAGTCCGCACGAACCACAAGCCGATCCAGGTTGAACGACCGATGCACCACGTGGCACACGATCAATGACAACTGTCAAGAACGAACCAATTAATAAGCCCATGACGACAGCAATCCATAACACCGGTGTCGCTATGTCGATGCCGTTCGCGCAAATCATTAACAAAGGACACTAGCGATGACTTCGTTTACTCAACTCACCATTGACCCAGAACTGGACAGACTCTTGAGAGCA
>WLMQ01000188.1 GCA_009700145.1 Actinomycetota bacterium | reverse complement strand
GTTCCGCAGCGCCCATTTGATTCGCACAAATGGAAAGCGGCGTTGTACGCAGTTGCCGGAAGTTCAGGAATGATGGGTGCCGCCAATTTGTGCAGTGCTGCCGCGATTCGATCGGGTGCAGGAATCGTGCATGTCGCTTCGCCCGGCATCGTGAGCGATCGCAGTACACCAACCGAAATTGTGCGACGGGCATTGCCTGCACTGGGCTGGTCACATGAAGTGCTTGGTGATCTGTCACGATTTAAAGCGATAGTCATCGGACCCGGACTTGGCCGCGATGAAGGAACTGTGAGTGAAGCACGACGCATCATTGCCGGTGCACATATTCCGATGGTCATTGATGGCGATGGATTATTCGCGGTCGCTTGGGGTGGCGAAGGAGCACGTGACATCGTACGCTCGCGTGCGGCAGGAACCGTCTTAACTCCACACGATGGTGAATACACAACTCTTCTTGGATACGCGCCGTCGCATGATCGCATTACAAGTGCTCGTCGTCTGGCCAGTGATACAAACTGCGTTTGCCTATTAAAAGGGACAACAACAATTGTTGCCGAACCTTCTGGCGAAGTGTTGATGGTGGCAAACGGCGATCAACGTTTGGCGACAGCCGGAACCGGCGATGTTTTGGCCGGAATCATCGGTGCATTGTTAGCCCAAGGAGTCGAACCGTTTCACGCTGCCGCAAGTGGAGCCTGGATTCATGGATACGCCGCGTCGTTGTTTACTGCCAATGAAGGTTTGATTGCCTCAGATTTGGTAGACCTCATTCCGTTGGCTTTGTCGCACATGCGACATGTTGGTTCACAGGACTGAAAATGGGCGCTCGAGCGGCTTGGATTGATATTGATCTCGATGCGGTTCGCCACAACGTTGGCTATCTGTGCGCATTAGTTGGCGAAGCCAAGGTCATGGCCGTCGTGAAAGCCAATGGCTACGGCCATGGTGCTGTTCAAGTTGCCGAAGCTGCTCTTGAAGCAGGAGCCCACGGGCTATGTGTTGCGTTAGTTCAAGAAGGAATTGAACTACGCCGCGCCGGAATTGAAAGTCCGATTCTTGTTCTGTCAGAGCAGCCCCTCGATCAAGTGGGCGACATCGTTGCACACGGTCTGATTGCAACGGCATATTCAGTTTCGTTTATTGATGCGTTAGAACATGAGGCGCGACTTCGTAATGTAGTGGGCCAAGAAGTACATCTCAAGATTGACACTGGTATGAATCGAGTCGGATGTAAGCCGAGTGATGCTGTTGAATTGGGTGGGCGCATTATGGCTCGGTCGCCTGAACTTGTTTTAGGCGGAGTCTTTACACATCTGGCGAGTGCGGATGATCTTGAAAGTGATTTCACTGATCGACAAATTTCAAAGTTTGATGCAACTCTCGCCGCATTGCGAAATGCCGGAGTTGAAACTGGCTGGGTCCATATCGCTAATTCGGCGGGGTCAATCACACGCCATCAATCGCACCGCGACATGGTGCGCGTAGGGATTGCGCTATACGGCATTGCTCCTGATATTGCGATTGAAGATATGTGCACAGAGTTGCGACCGGCATTGTCGTTGAAGGCCCGCATTACTTTTATGAAAAAAGTTGCTGCCGGCGAGGGCGTTTCGTATGGTCAGCGTCACCATTTTGACAAGGCCACAACATTGGCAACAGTTCCGCTGGGTTATGCCGATGGAGTGCCGCGACGCTTGTCAGCAGTTGGTGGAGAAGTGTTGATTGGTGGACGCCGTTGCCCGATCGTCGGAGTGGTCACGATGGACCAGTTGATGGTTGATGTGGGTGATCAAGTCGTTGCTGTCGGTGACGAGGTTGTTCTTATCGGTGCACAAGGTACTGAATCAGTTTTGGCCAATGAATGGGGAAGTCGACTGGAGACGATTGGTTACGAAATCGTCTGTGGTCTCTCGAACCGTCTCCCACGTCACTACCGTTAGGCTTTCGGGGTGATTTCGTTATCGATTTGCTCGCTTGCTGACACCCATGGTGTTGCAGAAGCCATTGCGCAATTGAGTCGCACGGGAGACATCATTGTTCTGGCTGGCGAAATGGGGGCTGGTAAAACAGCTTTTGCTCAAGGATTTGGTGCAGCACTCGGAGTCGACGAACCCATCACGAGCCCGACTTTTACATTGGTGCATACCTACGACACCGGTCGCGTGACGTTGCACCATGCCGATCTGTACCGTCTCGACAAGATGTCGGAAGTTTCTGATCTAGCACTGCATGAAATGGTTGACGAAGACGGGGTGATGCTCGTCGAATGGGGCGATGTTGCAGCTGAGTTGTTGGGTGATCATCTCGAAGTTTTTTTGCGCCACAATCCCGAACATGCCGAAAATGAACGCTCTGTTGTTGTTCACAGTGTCGGTACACAATGGGCATCGCGTCTTGAGCGTTTGAAGACTGCTTTAACGTTATGGCTTGAGGACTAGGGCCATGCTCACACTCGGAATTGAAACCGCCACCGAACGCGTCAGTGTTGCGCTTGGTGATCATGATGGAGTACTTGGCTCAATTGACATCACCCGCGGTCGCCGACATGCCGAAACACTGACCCCAGCGATCGAATTTCTGTGCCGCCAAGCTGATGTCAAGATTGATGAAGTTGCAGTTGTTGCGGTAGACGTTGGCCCAGGATTGTTTACTGGTATGCGGGTCGGAATCGCTGCGGCCAAGGCCATCGCGCTTGCATTGCATGTTCCGATGATCGCAATGTCGAGCCTTGATCTTTTGGCGTATCCGTTGCGACGTACCGATCAACTCATTGCGTCCGTCATTGATGCGCGTAAGGGTGAAGTCTTCTACGCGTTTTATCGCCAGAGTGATAACGGCATTCAACGCGTTCTTGATCCGTCAGTCGGTTCGATTGATGATCTGATTTCTGACCTTCTAGGACGAGGCCAAGAAACTTTGTGCGTGGGCGACGGGGCAGTGCGTTATCGTGAAGAGATTGTTGCAGGATTCGCGACTGATTTCACTGGCTCGTCGTATTCATTCCCAAGCGCTTCGGCCTTAGTTGAATTGGCGCATGTCAAAGCACTGAAAGAAGATTGGGTTGAACCCCACCAGATTGAGGCGTTGTATTTGCGCCAGCCTGATGCCGAGATCAATTGGTCAACACGTAACTCTGGATCCGGACGATGAGTATCGTGTCGCGTTTTCTGAAATCAACGAGCGATGAATCCAATGGCATCACCGTTGAACCGATGCGTCGTCGTCATGTGCGTGAAATTTTGGCGATTGAAGAACGTGTGTATCCAAAACCGTGGACATCGGGTGTTTTCTCAAGTGAGATCGATCTTGCTCGTCGTGGCGAGCGTTATTACGTGGTTGCCAAAGATGGTGAACAAGTTGTGGGTTATGCCGGTCTGATGTTCGCTCTCGATGAAGCACACGTCACCAATATTGCCATTGACCCAACTCGGCATCGCCAAGGAATTGCCCGCTTGTTGATGGCGCACATTGCACAACAAGCAATTGTGCACAAGTCTGAGGCGCTGACTCTTGAAGTGCGAGTGAGTAATACGGCAGCCCAAGAGTTGTATCGGCATTTCGGTTTTGCTCCGGC
>WLMQ01000187.1 GCA_009700145.1 Actinomycetota bacterium | reverse complement strand
TTCACCTGTCCCGACCCCATCCGTGGCGGCGACAACATTCTCGTTTTGTGTGAAGTCACGTCGGCAACCACCGGCAAGCCCCACGCAACCAACACTCGTGCCGCTTGCGCCAAGGCTGCCAAGAAGTTCGCCGCTGAAGAAATGATCTTCGGTATCGAGCAGGAATACACCATGCTTCGTCCCGACGGTCGCCCCCTCGGCTTCCCCGTCGGTGGTGGCTTCCCCGAACCGCAGGGTCCGTACTACTGCGGCGTCGGCACCGGCCGAGTCATTGGTCGCGAGATCATCGAAGAGCACACCCAGGCTTGCCTTGATGCTGGTCTCATGATCGAAGGCACCAACGCCGAAGTCATGCCCGGTCAGTGGGAATTCCAAATTGGTGCCGCTGACGCACTCACCGTGAGTGACCACATGCATGTCGCTCGTTGGTTGTTGCACCGCATCGCCGAAGATTACGACGTAGTCATCACCTTGGCTGCCAAGCCGCAAAAGGGTGACTGGAACGGAGCTGGTGCTCACACCAACTTCTCGACCAAGGCCATGCGCAATGACAAAGACATGAAGGCCATCACTGCTGCATGTAATGCTATTGGCAAGAAGATCATGGAGCACGTCACCAATTACGGTCACGACATCGAAAGCCGCCTCACCGGCAAGCACGAAACTGCTCCGTGGAACAAGTTCAGCTACGGCGTTTCCGACCGTGGTGCTTCAATCCGTATTCCGTTCCAAGTTGAAAAGACCGGTCGTGGTTACGCCGAAGACCGTCGTCCGAACGCCAACATGGATCCGTACACCGTATGCCGTCTCCTTCTCGAGACGGTCTGCGGCTGAGGCCACACACCTTGCCTCGACTGATCGAGGTGCAAGCAATCTGAACTGGGGGCTGGGGAAACCCGGCCCCCAGTTTCATTTTTTGGGTCATTTATCAAAACTGTAAAGGCAGACTGAAAATATGAACATGCTGAATCAACAGCGTGACTACGTGCTTCGCACCGTCGAAGAGCGCGGCGTCCGACTTATTCGTTTGTGGTTCACCGATGTCTTGGGCAACCTCAAGAGCTTCGCCATCAGTCCCGCCGAACTTGAAAATGCTCTTGAAGACGGCATGACCTTTGATGGTTCATCAATTGACGGTTTCTCACGCGTGCAAGAAAGCGATGTGCTCGCGATTCCCGACCCCAACACATTCGTGATGTTGCCATGGGCTGACAACAAATCGCCAGAAGCCCGCGTGTTCTGCGATATTTACAATCTTGATGGTTCGCCATTTGGTGGCGACCCGCGTCAGGTATTGCGCCGCAACTTGCAGCGCGCTCAAGCAATGGGACTCGATTTCTTGATCGCTCCCGACATGGAGTTCTTCTATTTCGCTCCGCCCGAGAATGGTCAGCCGCCAAAGCCGCTCGATGAAGCATCGTTCTTCGACCTCACGACTACCGATGTCACGGGAACGTTGCGCAAAGAAACCATTCGCACGCTCGAGACCATGAGCATTCCAGTTGAGTACTCATTCCACGAAGATGCTCCGTCGCAACACGAAATTGATTTGCGTCATACCGATGCACTCACCATGGCCGACAGTGTGATGACTTTTCGTTTGGTTGTGAAAGAAGTTGCTGCAGCGCAAGGTGTGCATGCAACCTTTATGCCGAAGCCACTTGAAGGTGTGCAAGGTAGCGGAATGCACTTGCACTTGTCTTTGTTCAATAACAAGGGCACCGACGACAGTGACAGCAATGCGTTCTATTCACCTGATGACGCATACAACTTGTCCGACACCGCCAAGAAGTTCATGGCTGGCTTATTGCATCACGCCAGTGAAATCACTGCAGTGACTAACCAAACAGTCAATAGTTACAAGCGTTTAGTACCTGGTTTTGAAGCGCCTGTGCACGTGTCATGGGCACGCAACAACCGCAGTGGACTCATTCGTGTGCCCGTGCCAAAGAAGGCCAACCCGTCGGCGACACGTATTGAATATCGTTCACCCGATCCGGCGTGTAACCCATACTTGGCGTTCTCAGTGATTTTGGCTGCTGGTTTGCGCGGTATCGAACAGAACTACGAACTGCCGGCCGAAGCCGATGCCAACTTATTCGAAATGCACGATGGTGATCTCGAAAAGTTGGGTATTGCACAATTGCCGCAGTCGTTGTCTGAAGCACTCAACGTGATGGAGTCATCGACGTTGGTGCGTGAAGCTCTCGGTGAACACATCTTTGAATGGTTTTTGCGTAACAAGCGATCTGAATGGCGCGGTTACAAAACGCAAGTGACTCCATTTGAACTTCAGCGCTACTTGAAGAGCATCTGAGCAAGAGCATGGTCATGGATCTCATCGCAGTCTTCCCCGAGTCACCGTCGCCAGAATTGGCGCGTACTCTCGACATGGGTGGCTTTCGTTGGAAGGCCTTTGGTTCTGCTGATGCCGTGATCAAGGCTGAACCAACCGAAGGTTGGCTGGGCGCCATTGTGATGGCCGACGAAGACATGGAAGGCGCATGGGCTGTGTGTCGCGCGTTGCGTAAGCGCGACGGAATTCAAGTGCCACTCATGTTGTTGGTGACTGGCGCGCAACTTGACGATCTCACGTTGCGTGACGAGTTGTTCACCGACTTCTGTTTGTTGCCTTTCCATCCGCGCGAACTTGAGTCACGACTGAAGCACGTGTTTGCTCACATGTCGTCAAGCATTAAGCCCGAAGTCGTCGACTACGGCGGGCTGGCTCTTAACCTCGAAACGTACCAGGCATCAATTGATGGTCGCCCGCTTGACTTGACGTACATGGAGTACGAGTTGTTGAAGTTCCTCACGCAAAACCCCGGCAAGGTATTCACTCGTGAAATTTTGTTATCACGGGTGTGGGGATACGACTACTACGGTGGCGCCCGAACCGTTGACGTACACATTCGTCGCCTGCGAGCCAAGTTGGGTGAAGAGCAGGCCAACCTGATTCAGACCGTTCGCAGTGTCGGATACCGCTTCGGTCAATCCCGCTGGGGCAGCTAAAAATCGGCCATTACGCCTTCACGTGTAGGCCCTCATAATCGAAGCCCCATTTGTCACATTTTGACGCATGAGATGAATCTTGTACTTAAGAGTTACATACTATTTGTAATAAGGCGTTACAATTGGTACCTATGGTGCGCCCCCCGAGTTTTTCAACTACCCGTAAATATCTCAAAGTCCTGGTCTCCCTGACAACAATTTTTGGACTCCTGTCGACTGCTTATGTCGTATCAAATACATTTCTCTCGGCTACCAAAGTCCGAGCGGCTGCGATGTCAACGAGTGGTCCAATCTCGAGCATTGATTTGTCGAATTCAACATTGGACGAAGGAGCTGGACAAGAGCGATTGTTTGGGGGTTCGTTGATTCCTGGTAGTGATGCAACAAGTGGTCTCACGGCAACATTCACAACAGGTACCGCAACATGGGTTAATGGCACAAACAGTGGATCACTCACCTCAGGTGTGATCTCACAAGTTCCAGTCAAACGCGGTCAGAACACCATCATCATCACTCATACCGCACCCGACACCACCCAAACCGCGTACACGATCAATGTCCGTCG
>WLMQ01000186.1 GCA_009700145.1 Actinomycetota bacterium | reverse complement strand
GTCGACGGGGTAGGGGTAAAAGTACTGCATCATCAATCTTGTTGAATCTGCCAGTAAATGTGCAGCGTTCACCAGAGCACAAAGTCCGCAATATCGTGAATGCTTCTTCAAATCTTGCCCCGCGTTGATCAAAGGGAATTCCGAATGCATTGAATTCGGGTTGGTTCCAGCCTGCCCCGACTCCAAAAATGAATCGACCTTGACTGACCTCGTCAATTCCGGCGGCCATTTTGGCGAGCAGAGCAGGCGGGTGGAAGCCGACGCACGCGACGAGTGGTCCAAGTTCAATTCGCTCGGTGACCGCGGCAAGGGCCGACAACAAAGTCCAGGCCTCCCATGGTCCGCGTTCGGGTCGCCCATCGCCTCGGTAGATGAGGTGATCACCGATCCACATGGAATCAAAACCGACTTTTTCGGCGGCCTGCGACATCGAGAGGTATTCGGGCCAGCGCACTTCTCGCTCAACTTCGGGCAATTGGATGCCTATTCGAAACCCTTCAATCAGACTCACCCTTATGAGGCTAGAGAGGTTTCGGTCTACGGTGTGTCTATGGGGCAAAATCTTGACATTCGGAGCGACCCGACGACCATCGATGCGCCATGGATGAATGAGGCTTTACGAGCTTCGGGAATTGCTGGTTCAGCCACAATCACGAAGTGCACATTTGAAGGTTTTGTGGGCACGGGGCAGACCGGTTGCAATGCTCGATTTTCATTGGCATGGGACAATCCGGCTGGTCGTCCAAAAACAGTCATGGGTAAGTTCCCGTCGCTCGACGAAACTGCGCGGGCAACTGGTTTTGGCGGCACCGCCTACGTCACCGAGTACAACTTTTACTCGCGCATCGCATCGACGGTCGACGTGCGAGCACCCAAGTGCTATCACGCAGCGCTCAATGTTGAAGAGCAACAGTTTTGTCTGATCATGGAAGACCTCTCGGGGTCGGTGCAAGGTGATCAGTTCGTTGGCCTCACTCTTGACGAAGCCGAATTGGCAATCGATCAAGCGGTACTTTTGCACGCGCCTCGTTGGGGTGACCCAACTCTTCCCGAATCTGGAGTCAACCCAAGCACTCTTGAAGAGCGCTCGGCGAATTTGGCCATGATCTACGGATTCTTGCTTCCTGCATTCGTCGATCGTTTAGGTGCCCGACTCGAACCCGAAATATTGAAAGTCATTGAAGACGCTGCACCAGTCATCGGGTCATGGGCCTTGGGCTCAGGTACTCCGTTGACGGTTGCACATTACGATTTTCGACCAGACAACTTTATGTTTGCTCGTGAGCCAGATGCTCCGCCGCTCGTTGTCGTTGATTGGCAAACAGTTAACGAAGGTTTGGGTATGGTCGATGTGGCTTACCTCATCGCCGGCAGTTTTACGCCCGAGCGTCGTCGTGAAGTTGAAAAGCAACTGATTGAGTCGTATCGGGTGAAACTCAATGCCGCCGGAATTAGTTATGACGCTGACACTTGCTGGCGTGACTATCAATTCGGTTCAATATGGGGCCTCATCATCACGGTGTTGGCAACATCAATGGCGGCACGTACCGAACGCGGCGACGATCTTTTTGTCACCATGGCAACTCAGTACGGCCATTTAGTTCTTGATCATGAAGCGTTGAGTTTGTTGAAGTAAACATTTTAGAGTGGAGAATATATGACGACAACAGAATTTGATCCAGATTCGCTTCGAGCGAAATATGAGTTTGAACGCGATAAGCGTTTGCGTGCCGAGGGCAACGATCAATACACCGACATCTCTGACTTCGATCAGTATCTCGAAGATCCGTATGTTCAGCCGCTCAATCGTGCGCCACTATTTGACGAAGTTGAAGTTGCAGTCATCGGTGGAGGTTTTGGTGGACTGTTGGCTGGAGCGCGCCTGCGTGAAGCTGGAGTCACCGATATTCGCATGATCGAAAAAGGCGGCGACTTTGGCGGCACGTGGTACTGGAATCGCTACCCAGGTGCAGCGTGCGACGTTGAGTCGTATATCTATTTGCCGCTGCTTGAAGAAATTGGATACATCCCCAAGCAGAAGTATTCAAATGCCCCTGAAATTCTTGAGCACAGCCGGGCGATTGCTCGTTTCTTCGATCTATATACCAATGCCTGTTTGCAAACCGAAGTGACTGAATTGCGTTGGGACGAAACCGATCGCCGTTGGTTGATCCATACCAATCGTGGCGACATCATGCGCGCCAGATTTGTCGTCATGGCCAACGGGCCGCTTCATCGACCAAAACTGCCTGGCATCAAGGGAATTGAATCCTTCAAGGGACACACATTCCATACCAGTCGCTGGGATTACGACTACACCGGCGGCGACTCAACTGGTGGGTTGTCAAAATTGAAGGGCAAGCGCGTCGGCATTATTGGTACTGGTGCAACTGCAGTGCAATGCGTTCCACATCTTGGTGCTTCGGCCGATCAACTGTTTGTATTCCAACGCACGCCATCGTCCATTGATGTGCGCAACAATCGCCCGACTGACAACGAATGGGCGGCGTCGTTGCAGCCTGGTTGGCAAAAAGAACGTATGGATAATTTCAATGCGCTAGTGAGTGGTGGTTTTGCTGAAGTCGATCTAGTACAAGACGGATGGACCGACATCATTGGCAACTTGTTGATTCGTCTTCGCCAAGATGCAAGTCCCGACTTGTCGCCCGAAGGATTGGCGCGCAATCTTGAACTAGCCGACTTTGAGAAGATGGAACAAATTCGCGCACGTGTCGAAAATATTGTGAGCGATCCGAGCACTGCCGAACATCTCAAGCCGTGGTACCGCCAATTCTGTAAGCGTCCGTGTTTCCACGATGACTATCTCGCAACGTTTAATCGAACCACGGTTGAACTTGTTGATACCGATGGTCGTGGTGTTGATTACATCACCGAAAAAGGTATTGTCGCTAACGGCATTGAATATGAAATTGATTGTTTGATTTACGCAACGGGTTTTGAAGTCGGAACTAATTTCAGTCGACGCGCCGGTTACGAAATTTACGGAGTTGGTGGAAAGTCACTGACTCAACATTGGGATGATGGAGCGCGAACGTTCCACGGCTTTCACAGTCATGGATTTCCGAACTGTTTCATCGTGAGTGGTGTGCAGAGTGGATTCACAGTGAACTTCCCGCACATGCTTGAAGAACAGGCCCGTCATGTCGCGTACATCTTGAATCAAATTTCTGAACAAGGCGTCACGCGCGTTGAAGTCTCTGAAGAGTCTGAACAATGGTGGATCGATCGCATCATTTCGCTGTCGCAGAACAACATCAAGTTCCTTGAGTCATGTACGCCTGGCTATTACAACAACGAAGGCAAACCAGCAGCTCGCAGTGTGCAAGGTGGCAGTTACGGCGGTGGGCCAGTGGCCTTTGTGCAGGTGTTAGAGCAATGGCGTGCCGAAGGCGACATGCGTGGATTGGTCTTAAAAACATAGATCCACCCGTTTGTGACGCGGCGGTGGGTAGGGTGACGCAGCCGGGACGATGGTTCGTCCGAGCGATGCGTGTCATCCCAGACAGGTTCGCGGCACCTGTCAAAGGAAACACCCCTCATGTCCCCATCCACTTCAACTGGTCGTTCGACCACGCCCC
>WLMQ01000185.1 GCA_009700145.1 Actinomycetota bacterium | reverse complement strand
TTCGACGATGACATCGAAACTGTTTTGCCATTGGCTCACCACGACATCAACAATGTGCGTCAACAGATTTCCAACATCCACAGTCGAGGCTCAACCAATTTGTCGGGGGGATGGTTGAAAGGGTTTGAAATTCTTGCAACTGCTCCTGTTGTCACCGCACGTGCGCCGGCGATCAAACGCATCATTGTTCTCACCGATGGCCACGCCAATGCCGGCATTCGCAACCATGAAGAACTGTGCACCATGACTCGCGGAGCTTCCGCTCAAGGAATCACCACTTCGATGATCGGTTTTGCTGATGGCTACGACGAAACTCTCTTGGCCGCAATGGCTGATGCTGGTGGTGGGAATGATTACTGGTGCGCTGGTCCCGATCAGGCCCTGAATGTTTTCAATCAAGAGTTTGAAGGCCTCGCCAGTGTCGTTGCACAAAACCTGTCTGTGGAAATCTGTCCAACCGAATCGACTGCAGCATTTGAAGTTCTCAATGAATACGAAACTGCAAATCTTGCAACGGTTCTTGGCGCTCAACAAGTGTCAATCGGCGATGCATGTGGTGATGAAGTGCGTCGTCTCGTCGTGCGGTTCACACTTCGCCCCCGCCTATTACCGGGCGCGTTCACCATTGCGAACCTCACTTTGCGTTGGGCATCGACTGTTGGCTCAATCGAACTACATGAGCTGTCAATCCCAGTCGTTGTCAATGCAACTGACAATTCGGCCGACATTCGAGAGATTGATCCAGTCGTCACGCGTGAAGTTTTGCTCCTTCACGTAGCTGGTATTCGCAAGGCGGCAATCAAAGCGGCTCGTCACGGTGAAATCGCTGTGGCTCGTGGCTTGTTCAACCAAGCAATCGGTGCTTTGACTGCCATCGGTGCCGACCCGCGTGAGATTGAAGAATTGATCGACCTAGCCAATCGTCTCGAGGAGTTCACTGAGCGCGATATGAAGGCTCAATATTCGTCGATGCGTTCAACAAATAAAGGGCGCAATCGCCGATTCGATCCGAACGACCCGTTCAGTCACTGAGTGCTTAGATTATGGTTTCTTCCAGCAACACACTGGGGGAAACCATGACTGAGCGTTTTGAAAAAGGATTTGCCGGACGAGTAGCTGTCGTCACGGGCGGCGGCACTGGAATGGGCCGCGAACTTGTCCGCCAGCTCACCGCCGATGGATGTGACGTCGCGACATGCGATGTTATGGAAGAGACCCTTGCTGAAACGGTTGCAATATGCGCGGCCGATGGCAACTCGGGCAAGGTCTTGACATTTATCGCTGACGTTTCGATTGAATCGCAAGTGTTGGCCTTCCGTGATGCTGTTGCCGCCTGGCGACCCCATGTCAACCTCCTTTTCAACAACGCCGGCATTGGCGGTGGCGGAAGCATCATTGAAGATGATCGCGAGTCTTGGGAAAAAACTTTTGGCGTGTGTTGGTACGGCGTGTACTACAACACTCGAGCTTTCTTGCAACTCTTACTTGATGCCCCGATCGGACATGTCGTCAACACCAGTTCGGTCAATGGTTTTTGGGCTTCACTTGGTCCAAACATTCCGCACACTGCGTACAGTGCAGCCAAGTTTGCCGTGAAGGGTTTCACCGAAGCCTTGATTACTGATTTCCGTATGAATGCGCCGACGATGCGAGCATCGGTCGTGATGCCTGGACACATCGGAACATCAATTGCTATTAACTCGCGCAAACTTCTTGGAGCCGATCCCAAGGAAATGACCGAAGAGCAGATTGCCCAAATGCGTGTTCGATTAGCCAAGTCAGGTCTTGATGTCAGCGGCGCGAGCGACGAAGACTTACGTCTCGGCATTCAGGCTCAAGGCGAATCTTTCCGTGACAACGCTCCCATGTCGGCCGCCGAAGCAAGCGCCGTCATTCTGAATGGCGTCAAGCGTGGAGATTGGCGCATTTTGGTTGGGGCCGACGCAGCAATCCTTGATGAAATGGTGCGCGAAATTCCGACCGATGCTTACTTGCCAGATTTCATGGAGCGAGTTCAAGCTCGCGGTGCCTTTGGGGGCATGACGAACAACTAGTGACAGGCGGGTACCGCGAACTTGAGTATTTTCTGAACATCACCGCCTGATATTCAGATAGAAATAGTTCATGCGACGTCAGATCATCGCCACTTTGTTTATTGGGGCATTTGCCATCAGCGCTGTTTCGTGTGGCGGAGACTCGACAACGACACCGAATGACATCGAAAGTGACACTTCAGAAGTTGTCCTGCCGTTGACCGGTGTTTGGACTCAGGCAAGCACCGCTGATGCTCCCATTGCCGCGACTGCCGAATTTTGTTGCACCACCGCAATCCCCGACTCACCTGAGTTCACTGCTGATGCGCAACCATTAGCTGACGGCATGTACGCGATGCATATCGCGAATTGGTTTTCGGATGTCCAGGCCTCGGTGATTGACATGTCTATTTTTCGCTACCGATCATGTGCCGACCCGTTTATGGTTTCTAGTGACCTCAATGAATGCACCGGCGTCGTTGATGATCTCGCCTCAGCGTCCGACCTCAGTCTTGAAACTCATCGCGCCCTTGACCTGACAAGTAACGACATCACAATTTGGTTATTCGGACACGCGTGTTTGACCGACGGAGTTGACATCACTTCTTGGGTTGGTGACGGACTCGCGCTTATGAACCTGATGCAAAGTTTTCAGTCAGACAAAGAACAATGGCTTGACCCGTACGTTCAAGGTGAACTTCGATGGGTACAGGATCTATCGCCAGAGGCAACTGCTGCCGGTTCGCCTTTTGTCATTTCTTCATGCGTCGAAAATGCGCTGGAGTGGACCTTCCCCGATGGTCCGACATTATTGATTCAAGGATCAATTGATGACGTTGGTCCAGATGCCGCAGTGGCTCAATGGGTCGCGGGGCGCTCACTTGAAATTTCTGCAGGCCAGCAAACTGCCTATTTATACGGCGCCTATCGCCCGTAGGACATCAAGTTGAATCTCTGAAGATCCCAAGTTACGGGTATCTCGGACTACTGATAACTCGGACAGAGGTTTTGTCCGTCATCAGAGTGTTTGCTCAGTCGATAGCCGCACGACTGACAAACGGGATCAGTGCGACGACGAATTCTTTCATCGCGTGCGCTTTCTAAGGCTGCTTTACGTTCGGCTTTTTTCACGCCATGTCGATACGACAAATAGGCACCAAATAATCCCATTGCTACAAGAATCCTTCCGGTATCACTGTTGGCTTGGCTCGTCGCATCCACAATACGGGCAAACCCCGACGCCTCTTTGGCCAAAAATCTTCATCGGGAACAGTGTCGTCTTCCCAGCCTGACGGCATTTCACTCCGAGGTAATTGAACGAACTGGCGAATCCGATAGCCGATCTCGGCCGGACATCCAGCTTCTTCCCAGAGTTCAACGTTGAATCGTGGGTCGGCGAACAACTTCTGCATCCGTCGTTCCATTTCGGCCCATCGAGTGAGCCTGGTGCGCTTTCTCTTTGTCTCCATACCACTAGAACGGTCAATTCGAGCCAATTTGTGCGCCATCACGACTTTGCTCGGGCAGGTGCCGACTGAGAGACTGTTGTCATGAGCACCGCCACATCAGTC
>WLMQ01000184.1 GCA_009700145.1 Actinomycetota bacterium | reverse complement strand
CATGGATGCACCATCATCACCCGATCTAGTGGGACGTCGCCTCACCGACATCGCCGGCGAAACTGGCGCTGATCCTTTTGACCTCTTGTTAGAACTAGCTCTCCTCGAACCCGATCTCAAACTTCGTGTGAAGGCCATGTTGGCCAACGATGATGCCGAAGGTGTCGCGATGTTGTTGAACACCGAGGGCTGCACACTTGGTCTGTCGGATGCGGGCGCCCATGTTGGTCAACTATGTGACGCAGTGTTGTCAACCGACCTGCTCGGATCATGGGTGCGTGACAAGAAGGTTCTGACTTTAGAAAACGCCGTTCACAAACTCACCCAGGTGCAAGCCAATCTGTTTGGCTTTACTGATCGCGGTGTTTTGCGAGTCGGCGCATTGGCCGACATCGTGGTGTTTGATGCAGCAACTGTGTCCCCCGGACCGGTACGCCGCGTTGTTGATTTTCCAGCCAACGGTGAACGATTGACAGCCGACCAGCCAACGGGAATGCATCACCTATTTGTGAATGGCGTCGAAGTACAACGCGACGGCAAGCTGTTGCAACCGGCCCTCGATTCTTTGCCAGGACGCCTCGTCAAACCAAGCCCCCGTTGAAATTCTGGTGTCGTTTTATTCGCCAATACCGAAGCAATTGACACCAGAATCACAAGGGTCTATGCGGTCATTGTGTACTTGATCGGCAGAGTCTTCAGACCTCCAACGAAGATCGTCTTCATCCACTTTGGCTCGCCCGCAAGTTCAATGCTTTCAAGTCGCGGCAGCAAAGCCTTCAAGAATGCTTTGATTTCCATTCGGGCCAACATTGCACCGAGGCAATAGTGCACTCCAAAACCGAAAGATAAATGCTTATTTGGTGAACGACCAATATCAAAATTTTCTGGATCAACAAAAGCATCAGTGTCGCGGTTACCCGATGGATATGACAACAGCACCGAGTCGCCAGCCTTAATCACTTTGCCACCCAGCGGGAAATCTTCAGTTGCCGTGCGCATGAAGTGCTTCACCGGAGTCACCCAACGAATGATTTCATCAGCCGCCGTATTGAGCAAACTCAAATCATTCTTCAAGCGAGCCAGCTGATCGGGATTCTCGATCAGAGCATGCATTCCACCCGCAATCGCCGACGCAGTTGTGTCGTGTCCAGCGGTTGCTGCAATGACGTAGTACGAAATCGTCTGGATCATCGTGAGTTCTTCACCATTGATTCGTGCATTCGCAACCACAGACGCCATGTCATCAGTCGGGTTGGCACGTCGTTCTTCAGTCAGATTAGTGAAATAGGCAAAGAAATCCTGAACGACTGCGATTAAGTCGATCGGCTCAGATCCACGTTGCATATCTTCGTCTTGCGAGCCAAACAATTCTTGAGTCAGTTTCAGCATGCGACCGTAATCGCTTTCGGGCAATCCTAAGATCGACAGGATCACATTGAGAGGGAACATCATTGCGATGTCTTTAGCGAAGTCGCATTGACCCCCTAATGAATACATTTTGTCGACATAGCGATTCGCATACATATCGAGCATGCCTTCTAACTTCGCTAAGTTCTTCGGCAAGAACCACTCTGACGTGACGCCACGAAGATCGCGATGCTCTGGATCATCAACGTGAATCAGGGTGCGCAACATGTCGCCATTTTCGGCGCGTTGACGATCTGATGCTGCGTCGCTCAATACCGGGCGTGGTTCATTCAGGAAAATCTTGTTACGGGCCTCAATGTCAAAGATGTCAGCCGATTTCGTAATCGCCCAAAATGAATTGAAACCAAGTCCCTCACCGTTGACCCAGTGAACCGGATCCTGTTCGCGCAACATCGCACAGGCTCGGTAGAAAAAGTCCTCATCGGCATACGAATCTGGGATAACAAAGGCGTATCCGGCTTCTTCGACATTGGCTGGCTGACGATCTGACATAACTGCCCCCTGAGTGAACTACCTGTCCCTATTGTGCCTCATGAGGCTCGCCAAAACGGCAGGGACCTAAGCCTGCAAACCCTGGGACTCTTTTCGGGTAGAGTTTCTGACGACCCGTCAGAAACTCGGATCCTTGGGGGAATTATGCAACCGACTACTGCTCACTCCGACATCATCGCCGTCAAAGACCCGAGTGCGTACATCACCAAAGATCGCCAGACGCTTCGTGGCAAGAGAGTCGGTCCAATTCTTCACCTCGCTGACGAGCGGGCCCGCCTTGCCCAATTGACCTGGAATCATTTTGACATCAAGCGATTAGGAGCGACCATCGGCGCCGAGATCAATGGAGTCGATCTGACCACCAATCTCCCCCAACCCGTCATCGATGACATTCGACAAGCACTCCATGAATACAAGGTCATTTTCTTTCGCAATCAACCGGTGACGACACAACAACACGTTGACTTTGCGGCCCGCTTTGGCGAACTAGAAATTCACCCATTTATTCCGTCGAATACTGGTCAGCCAGAACTCGTTCGATTTGAAAAGTCGTTTGATGTCAAGGGGTACGAAAACACGTGGCATCAAGACGTCACTTGGAGAGAGTGTCCAAGCCTTGGTGCAGTGCTGCATGCGATTCACGTTCCAGAATCTGGTGGTGACACTTTGTTCTGCGATATGTACGCGGCATATGAAGGACTCACCGATGAGCAACGAGAATTCGTTGACACACATGACGCCGAACACGATTTCGTGCAGTCCTTCGGCAAACAAGTTGCCCCCGATCAAATGGATGCCATGCGGGCCAAGTATCCCGTCGTCGTACACCCACTCGCTCCAACTCACGCGGCAACGGGCCGCAAGTACCTTTACTGCAATCCCGTTTTCTTGAGCCGCATCATCGGAGTCGACGAGGCCGAGAGCGATCGCTGGCTCACCGAATTGTGGCGCGAAAGCGACAACGTTGAATATCAGTGCCGTTTCCACTGGGAACCCGATTCCATCGCGTTTTGGGACAATCGTGCCTGTCAGCATTACGCAAGCAGCGATTACTGGCCAGAGATTCGCATTATGGAACGCGCCAGCATCGTCGGTGGTCGCCCTACTCGCTAGTTTCTAGCGATGGGCAATAACGAGCCAGACTTCTCCCTCGATCCCGAACTCGACTTCACGATCACGCTTGGCGGCGGACGCGGACCTGCTGGTCATCCAACCCGCGATGACATCAGTTTGTTATCACCCGATTTCTACGCCAACTTTGACGAACTCACTCACTGGATGCGCAGAGAAGCACCTTTGTATTGGGATGACAAAACCGGAATCTGGGGAGCCGCGAGCCACGAACTTGTTTCGATGATGAGTCGTGAATGGCACACATTTTCATCCGGTCAAGGATCTCGCCCGGAGAGTTCGGTGCCGTCGATGATCAACTTCGATGCGCCCGAACACACCAAGCGGCGGCGGTTGGTTGGAAACGGATTCACTCCACGTCGCGTCGCCAATCACGAACCATTTTTACGAAATAAGATCAACGAGTTAATTGATTCAGTGATCGATCAAGGTTCGTGTGATTTCGTTGCTGATATAGCCACCCCGTTGCCGATGTTGATGATCGGCGAACTGATGGGGCTTCCCGAATCTGACTACGAAAAGCTTCTTCATTGGTCAGATCTATTTGCCACTGGTGGCGAAGAAATTCGTG
>WLMQ01000183.1 GCA_009700145.1 Actinomycetota bacterium | reverse complement strand
TCTGTGACGACCTATGTGGTTGTCGGACAGCCAATTGGAGCGGTGCTGGTCGCTCGTGACCGAGCGCTGAAGGGTCATCGCGCCGCGAGCACGGTGGTGATGGTCTCTGAATTGATTCGACCCGAGTGGCTGATTGAAATTGCGCTTGTTGCCGCAAAATAGATCAAAAGTGACCGATTTCTGACGGTGTTACTGGTGCGAAATGGCTGACAGGGTCCGAAACGGCGTACGCTCGTCACCGATGAGTGACGAACTGCGCAACGATTCTGGAATTGAAATTAAGCCTCTGTACTCGGCCGCCGATCTGGACGACTGGGACCCAGCATCCAAGCTCGGGGCCCCAGGCGAGCAGCCCTACACCCGTGGCGTTTACCCGACGATGTACCGCGGCAAGTTATGGACCATGCGTCAGTACGCCGGCTTCGGTACACCCGAATCGACCAACGAACGATTCAAGTTCTTGCTCGGAGCAGGTCAAACCGGTTTGTCATGCGCGTTCGACCTTCCGACCCAAATGGGTTACGACTCTGATCATCCGCGTGCCGAAGGTGAAGTAGGCAAAGTTGGAGTCGCCATTGACTCAATGGCCGACATGCGTTTGTTGTTGAAGGATCTGCCGCTCGACAAGGTCACCACCTCGATGACGATCAACTCAACCGGCGCAATCTTGTTGTTGATGTACGAATTGGTCGCTGAAGAACAAGGCGTTCCGTCCTCGGCCATTAGTGGCACGATCCAAAATGACTTGCTCAAGGAATACATCGCCCGCGGAACCTACGTGTATCCGCCCCGTCAGAGCATGCGCATCATCACCGATATTTTCGAATACTGCGCGAAGCATGTGCCGAAGTGGAACACCATTTCGATTTCGGGTTATCACATTCGTGAAGCAGGTTCGACTGCCGTACAAGAAATCGCGTTCACCATCGCTAATGGCATCGCTTATGTCGATGCAGCAATTGCAGCAGGACTTGACGTTGACGAATTCGCTCCGCGTTTGTCGTTCTTCTGGAACGCTCACAACAACTTCTTTGAAGAAGTCGCCAAATATCGTGCGGCCCGTCGTATCTGGTTCAACATTATGAACGATCGTTTCAAGGCCAAGAAAGAATCGAGCAAGTTGTTGCGCTTCCACACGCAAACTGGTGGAAGTACTTTGACTGCTCAGCAGCCCGAGAACAACATTGTCCGTGTTGCTCTGCAGTCAATGGCCGCGGTTATGGGTGGAACCCAGAGCTTGCACACCAATGGTTTTGATGAAGCGCTCAGCTTGCCGACCGAACGTGCTGCTCGCATCGCTCTTCGTACCCAGCAAATCATTGGTTATGAAAGTGGCATTGTTGACACTCCCGACCCATTGGCCGGTAGCTACTTCGTCGAAACTCTGACCGACGAGATGGAACGTTTGGCACTTGAGTACATCGCCCATATCGATGAACTCGGTGGGGCAGTAGCAGCAATTGAAGCCGGCTACCAGATGGACGAAATCGAAAACGCCGCCTACGAATACGCCAAGTCGATTGATAATGACGAACGCGTCATTGTTGGCTTGAACAAGTTTGCAGTGAATGACGATCCAGAACCTGAAGTATTCCCGATCAATCCCGAACTCGAGCGTGGTCAAAAGGCTCGCCTTGGTGAATACAAGGCTGCTCGCGATCAGGCCAAGGTTCAGGCTGCTCTTGCCGCTTTAGTTGAGGCTGCCAAGGGAACTGACAATGTGTTGTACCCGATGAAAGAAGCATTGCGTGTCGATGCAACTTTGGGTGAGATCAGCGATGCATTGCGCGGCGTGTTTGGCGTCTACCAACCGTAAGCATTTTTGATATTGACGACTTTTAGTCGCTGAGATAATTGATTGATGGTTGCGGGCGCTCTGGCGCTTCAACGGTACTTGTCGCCCAACCTAAATACATGATGCACACGACAGTGGTGTCTGCATCAAAGCCGCAGAATTGTGCAACAGGGTCATTGGCGCCTTTTGGACATGAGCCCCAATAGGTGGCAAGTCCTCGTGCAGTTGCAGCAAGCATGAAATTTTGTACTGCAGCGGCAGTTGCATCTCGATTTTCTGTGGTTCGCAGTTCGCTATCGCCGACTGCACAGCCGAACACCATGACGACCGGTGTGCGGGCGTACTTTGTGCGCGCTTTTTCAACCTTGGCTGGTTCGTCTCCGAATACAGACATGGCATCGGCTATCGCATCGCCGAGACGAAGTTGAGCAGGACCGGTGATGGCAGCAAAGCGCCACGGCCACGTTCGTTTATGGTTTGGTGCCCACGTGGCAAGTTCACATAACTCATTGATCAGTTCGCGAGGAACATCGCGAGTTTTATCGACCAACATGCTTGTACGACGAGAACGCAAGATGTCATCAATGGGGAAGTGGCTCTCAGTCATTCGTATTTACTGCTTTGCGAAATGTGCTGCAAGGCGATCAAGCGTCGCCACGATTGATGCACGATTTTTGACTGGATACCGCATGACGCGCATCATGAGTTGTGATTTCGAGTTATTCCAATCGAATTGTTCGGTCACCTGTGTGCCACCTTCGACCGCTTCAAGCTTGTAACGCCAAATGTGTCCGCCGAAATGACGCCAAGCGATCTGGTTGGGCTCGTCAAATTCGACAACTTCATTGGTGATCTTGTACTTCATGCCGATCTTCATATCCATGCCGAACTTGGCGCCAAGAGACAATCGCGCCGGTGCGGAGGAGCTGGCGTTTTTTACTGATCCTGATCCATCAATCAATTGATGTTGAGCGGGATCGGCCAGCAGATTGAAGATTTCTTGAGGAGTGGCTGTGACGAACCGAGATTCTGAAACCACTTTGTTTGGATCTGATGTAGGCATAACTTCCTGCTTTCTTGTTATCCGCAACGTGCGAGAAAATCTGTGACCGAATCGGCGCAGCGTCTACCTGAGAATAATGCACCTTGAGTGGACGCAGTATCGCGGTGATCTCCGCAGACAAAAATACCGTTGTCGAGCTTCTGCTTCTTCTTTGGGTTGAAAGGGGGCGACTGGTCGGGTTGGCCATGCTCGATGCGATATGTGCGGAGGTGTCGCCACGATTCAACTTGCGCACCAAACATGGCTTGTAATTGCTGTCGTGCAATGTCCTCAACGTCATCGCCGATGCAGCCAGGCAGGGCCGCGGCGATGAGGTGCTGACCCACTGGTGCGTAACTCGGTGCGATGTTGCTCATGACTGCGATGTTGAGCACTGGGCCTTTTCCAGTGCCATCGAGGATGATCAGTTTCTTGCCGGTCGGGGCCGAGTTGCTGGCAAAATACACGCAACTCACTGAACGCGATTGCACTGGCGCAATGCCGGTCAACTTTGCGGCGGCGGGACCTTCAACTGCCACGATGACGGCCTTGCTGGAAATGGTGTGACCCGATTCGGTAACAACCGATTGAGAAGTTACGTTTGCAACACGAGTGTTGAGATGAATTTTCTCAGCAGGAGTGTGGCTGGCAAGTTGTTCGGAAATCGCTGACATTCCCGCCGCGGGAACGACTGCATCGCCTTGATTGAGCATGCGAAATACCACATCAAACATGCGTCGTGACGCAGTGAGTTGAGGATCAAGTTGAATTCCGCCAACAAGGGGAGTGAAGAAACGTTGAATCATTTTTGGCGAAAAGCCACGGTTGTTCAACATCTTGGCTGTGGTGATGTCGGGGTG
>WLMQ01000182.1 GCA_009700145.1 Actinomycetota bacterium | reverse complement strand
TCTACTCCCACAGCCTCGGCCATGTTGGTCACTAATTGCTGCGGGCCTGGTTCGTAATCAGGCGTGTCACCCATTGAGTACATCTTGTCGAGCATGCTCAACAAGAACGTTCCGATGCTGTCGAACTGCTTTGATGCATCAGGAGCAGAATCTTCTTCAGAAAGAATTTGCGCTTTGACTTCGGGCCGAGCAAGTTCGCGTCGCAAGTCTTCGGACGACAACTTTTCAGATAGGGCAATAAAGGTCGGTCGCTTCTGGAAGAAGTGATAACCGTCCCAGCCGATCATCATTCCGAATGGCCGCGCTGCAATTTGTGGGTGCATCCGCCCACCCTGACCATTCACGCGATCAACTACTTCAAGCGCCTCACGCCATGAATCGGCGTTGAGTTCGTTCTGCAACATGGCGAACGAAACCGGAAGACCGGTGCGTTCGGCCAACGATGCCATCCATTCAACTTCTGACAAGAAAACTGGTCGGTCAAATTCAAGGCCTTGTGGCGCAACTTCGAACATTCCGCCACCTGCAGCGACAAGTCCATCGGCGATTCCGTTCAATTCATCGAGAGCCGCAAATGTTCCAGGCACTGGCTCGCCGTCACGGGCTTTGTGATTCAGAGTACGTGAGGTAGAAAAACCAACTGCCCCAGCCTCACGAGCTTCACGAACAATCTGCGCCATCTGCGCAATGTCTTGTGCTGTTGCTGCTTCGTTCTTAGCGCCGCGCTCACCCATGACATACGCACGCACTGAAGCATGAGGAACATATGCCGAAATGTCAATCGAGTAGTTGCGCTTTTCAATCACATCAAGATATTCGGGGAAGGTTTCCCAGCCCCAAGTAATTCCTTCATGCAGTGCGGTGCCAGGAATGTCTTCAACACCTTCCATTAACTGCACCAACCACTCTTCGCTGCCTGGTCGCACGGGGGCGAAACCCACGCCACAGTTACCCATCACGATCGTGGTCACTCCATGCCCACTCGTTGGCTCAAGGAGATCGTCCCAAGTGACCTGACCATCAAAGTGAGTATGAATGTCAACGAACCCTGGGGTGACAATCAAACCTGTTGCGTCAATGACTTCGGTCGCCTCGGCCACAATCCGAGTAGCGATTTCGGCAATACGTCCATCCTGCAGTGCAATATCGGCAACAAATGACTTGGCACCAGTTCCATCAACCACCGTGCCGTTGCGAATAATCACGTCAAACATGTTTCCCCCTCAGGACGACCCCAAAACGGTCTCTCAGAAATCTAATGCACGAACCAATTCTGCGCTATCTCGGCAGTCAATCGTGCCCAGGTTGTTTCTTGCCTCTAACCTGCAGATGTGTCCTCAGCAGCCATTGACCTGTCATCTGTCGAAGCCGTATCCCGCTCTTTAGGCGCCCATAACTACCTTGCCGACGAAGGGCTGGCGACATCAGTCTTTTTAGCGTTAACGCTCAAGCGTCCTCTACTTCTTGAAGGAGAGGCCGGAGTCGGCAAGACCGAACTAGCCAAAGTCCTGTCTGCATTGACCGGAGGCGAACTCATTCGTTTGCAGTGTTACGAAGGAATCGATGCCACCCAGGCCGTGTACGACTGGGACTATTCGCGTCAGTTGCTCCACCTCCGAGCCGCCGAAGCAAGTGGTGAAGCGGCCAATCGTGGTGCTGATGCCCTTGAGAATGAGTTGTACCAAGAACGCTTCTTGTTGCGACGAGCAGTGTTGCGGGCCCTCGAACCTGCACCTGCTCCCCCAGTTCTATTGATCGACGAAATCGATCGTGCCGACGACGAGTTTGAAGCGTATTTGTTGGAAGTCCTGTCCGACTTCCAGGTCACGATTCCCGAACTTGGAACATTCAAGGCACCCACGCCCCCGATCGTGATTTTAACTTCAAATCGTACCCGCGATGTTCATGACGCTTTGAAGCGTCGTTGCCTGTATCACTGGATTGAACACCCAACCTTCGACCGCGAAGTTGCCATTGTTCGCCTGCGCGTTCCGCAAGTTGCAATTTCGTTGGCACGGCAAGTTGCCGCCGCAACCGAAGCCATGCGTGGCATGCAGTTGTACAAGCCACCGGGAGTCGCCGAAACAATCGATTGGGCTACTGCTCTCGGAAGTTTGGGCATTGCCAATCTCGATGAAGACAGCGTTCGTTCAACTCTTGGTGCCGTGCTTAAATACCGCGAGGATCAAGAACGAGTTGAGACGAATGGAATGACCGACCTCATCAAGGCCGCCGTACAACGCGCACTTGGCACCTGAGAACATTCGCAATGTCTGAAGTGCTTGAAGAAAACTCAAACGCTGAACGAATTGCCGTTGCTTTTAGCCGTGTCCTACGTAGTGCTGGCATCAGCACTCCTATCGGAAATGTGTTGACCTTTGTCGAAGCACTTGGACTCGTCGGAATCAATGATCGAGACAATGTCTACTGGGCTGGTCGTTCAACTTTGTTACGTCGCCCCGAAGATATCGCGCTGTACGACAAGGCTTTCGCGGTCTTTTGGGAACGTCGCACCTCGCAAACTGCTGAACTAGATGAACAACTGATTCGTATCAACATTGAAATCGATGATGAAACCGAAGGGGCCGACGATGGGTCATCTGAAAATGCCGACGATGATGGTGAATCGATTACCTTGAGATTTTCTGCAGTTGAAACTCTTCGCAAGAAAGATTTTGCTACTTACTCTGTTGACGAACTACATCTCGCCCAAGATCTCATGAGCCAACTTCGACTCGTCGGATCTCCGCGAAACTCGTTTCGGATGCGTCCAACTGCCAAAGGTTCTCGCCCCGATTTACGACGAACCGTGCGCTCAAGCCTTCGATCTGGCGGCGAACCAATTCGTCGACACTGGCAAGAAAATGATGAACGGCTTCGCCGGCTCATCTTGCTTCTTGATGTCAGCGGTTCGATGGAGCCCTACGCCCGAGCACTCTTGCGATTTGTTCAAGCCGCCGTTGCTGGCCGGCAAAAAGTAGAGGCCTTCGCAATTGGTACTCGACTCACGCGAGTGACGCGCGAGCTCGGTTCACGCGATCCCGATAAAGCCCTCAGACTTGCCGCCGAGCGCGTTGTCGACTGGAGTGGCGGAACACGGCTTGGTGAATGCGTCCGCAACTTCAATGACGAATGGGGTGTTCGCGGCATGGCCAGAGGCGCCATTGTGGTGGTGCTCAGCGATGGCTGGGATCGTGGCGATCCAGAACTGTTGTCTCAGCAAATGCAACGCCTACATCGCGTGAGCCACAGTTTGATTTGGGTCAATCCACTGAAGGTTTCTCCCGGTTACGCCCCACTTGCCCGGGGAATGGCCGCAGCCCTGCCCCATGTTGACCACTTTGTCGAGGGTCATTCGATTGAAGCCATGGAAGAACTCACGCGGGTGATTGGTCTATGACGCGTCTAACCGCAAACCAGCATCGCAACACCCCGTCTACCACGGCAGACTGTGCTCATCATGCGTGAGATCCTTGACGACATTGACCGCTGGCGTTCAGATGGCAAGAAAGTTGCGGTCGCTCGCGTTGTCAAGATTGAAGGATCTGGCCCACGCGACCCAGGCGCCGCAATGGCCGTCAACGAAGACGGTGAAGTTGCCGGATCGGTGAGCGGCGGATGCGTCGAAGGCGCCGTCGTGAGTGAAGCGCTTGCCATCATCGGTGAAAACGCTCCCGGTCGAATGGTCACATTCGGATACAG
>WLMQ01000181.1 GCA_009700145.1 Actinomycetota bacterium | reverse complement strand
GACTGGGTTTGACGTGAACTCTGCGTCTTCTGTTCGTTCAAAGACTTCAGCTCCATGCGAAAAATCTGCGCCGGCGCAGAAGGCTGGCGGAGTTCCAGTGACAACGACAACTCGCACTGCGTCATCGGTATCGGCCATTTCGTAAATGTCGCCGAGCGCGCGACCCATGGCAGCACTGAATGCATTACGCGTCTCTGGTCGATTCAGAGTTGCGACAAGAACACCATCGTCGCGAAGTTCACACAGAAGATCAGTTGTGCCGGTCTCTAACTTCACTCTGCGATCTTAGATGCCTTTTGAAGAATTGGACAATGTTGCAAAAACCCTGACTAACCAATTCCTAATTCTCGGGCTGCTGCGTTGGCGATTCGTGCCCCACTGATTCGCCGAATCATTAACAAGCCATCGATCTGAGCAACAACACTTGCAGCGATCTCTCGTCTACGTACAGCACTTTGTGCTTTCACCCGATCGGCCAACCAATCAATCCAGCCGTTCAGAAGCACCGGCGCCAATTCGTCATACGGTGACTGCCCGGCGCTTGCCAATCCAATCACTTCAAAGAATCCGTTAAACATCGATTGCGCTTTTTTTACAGACAACACCGGCCAAGCTCGGCGCATCAACTCTTTTGCACTAAGAGGTTCAGAGCCGAATGCTTCCTCAAGCATGAGTTGTAACTCGCTGCCAATCGCAACAATGACCGCACTGATCAGATCTGACTTAGCTGGAAAGTAATACACCACCATTCGGTCACTAATCGCTAGTTCTTTGGCAACTCGCCCATAACTCAATGCGCTGACCCCCTCAGCCAACACGACGTGCATCGATGCCTTCAAAATAGATTCCTGGTCATGGCGATAACCCACGCCCTTGACTGTAGCGGTTACTTCATTTATTGTCTTTGTAGTAATAACTACAAAAATGACGACCGTCAGTATTGAAAGGAAATCATCATGAGTTCACAGCAACCACTCGATGTCATCAATGCCTTCCTCAAGGTCATGGAAACCAACAACATCGACCAAGCAGTCCAATTTGTTTCCGATGACTTGGTCTATGTCAATGTGCCCTTTGGCTTTGAAGCCGGGACCGTTCACGGACCTGACGGTATGCGCTCAGTACTTGAGCCGGCTTTCGCCAATGTCATCCGAAATGAATTCATCATCAAAACCGTTTCAGTTGACGGCGATACCGTATTTCTCGAACGACTCGACCGTCATCAATTACCAAATGGTTGGGCCGAACTTCCGGTTATCGGAGTTTTCAAGGTCACTCACGGAAAAATCTCAGAATGGTGCGACTACTTTGACATGTCGGTTTTTGTGGCCCAGATGGAAGCTGCGAGCTAAGTACGTCATCAGTTGGCGTATGGTGATCTTGTGAAATGTTCCGAGATCCCCATCGCCCATACACCGCCAGGCGGCTACGGCCCTTCGTTTCCACCGCTCATTCTTGGTAACTGCACCGAACCACTCGTTGACGGCGCGCCCGACTTACGCGGAATTTGGAAAGTTGTCACCGCAACGCGAGGTGGCGAAACAGTTCCTGCCGATGATCGTCTGATGTCGTACACCGAACGCATTGAACAATGTGGAAATCGCATCGTTGATTGCGGCGGCGGAACCATCGCCGACGCACTCGCCGACGGCACCGAAGAAAATGGTGTGCACGACGTCTCGGTCTTTGATTACACGACACCGATTCATGTGGTCGCCTCGTACGAAAACGAAGTCTTCATCCTGCGACCGGTTGGACTACCTGGAATAGAGGTAACACGCCGACTCAACGAAGATGGCCACATGATCTGGACCCGGCCCGACATGGGCGGGGTCGTGGTCACTCTCGAACGAGTCAGCGAACCCCGTTAGAGCCACTCCAAACGCAGCCGCGTTTTATGTAACCTAGAAATACAAGGGGTGCTACAGTGCCCCCATGCATCTTCTTCGAAATTTCTCTCGCCCTCTCGCAATCGTCGCGCTTGCTGTCACCCCGATTTTTGCGGTGTCTTGCGGAGACGACTCAAGTTCAAGTCGTTCGAGTGACGAAGAATTCTGCGCCAAGTTGATTGAGATCGAAGCGTCCAATGCCTTCAACCTCGATGACAACGACCCTGAGATGTTGAAGGAAATGTTGATCGTGTTTGCCGATCTTGCCAAGACTGCTCCAAACGATGAACTCAAAAAAGCTATCGAGACCATGGGTCCGTTTATTGAAAAGATGTCCCAGATCGACGAGAACGATCCAGATGCATTTGGCGAATTGATGTCCATGATGTTTGATCCCGAAGTCGCAGCAGCTGGCGAAACCTTCGACGCCTACAGCACCGACGTGTGCAAAATTCCTCCGACAACTGATTCATCTTCGATGGACGATTCATCAATGACTTTCCCACCTTCAAGTGATGATCAAATCATGTTTGATGAAGGAACAATTCTGGGCGACATGGCAGCGGACGAAATCACCAATGCTGTCGAGGCTCTGAAGTCAACCAATTTCCCGAATGGCTACATCAGTTCTTCGGGTATCGAAGCAACCGGCGATGGCAGCAGTCTTGTCACAGTTGATTTCGCTGATACCGACTCTGTTGATGCTGTCGCTATTTGTGAAGCAATTGATGCAGCGATCGCCGAGAAGACCACCGACACAAATGTTTCAATCAAGGTCTCGGTAGATGGAAAAGAAGTCGGTGGCCGCCCGGTAGGCGGAACTTGTAGCGCCAAATAGTCGCTACTCGTTAGCTCACTCGCCAGTCAGCTCTTTCTTCAGTTCACGCTTCAAGAATTTGCCGCTGGCGTTACGCGGAATTGGTTCATCACGGAACCAGATCTTGGTCGGAATTTTGTGCTTGGCAATTGTGCCCGACAAGAAATCTTGAAGTTCTTTCTCGGTGAGTGAACGTCCAGGACGAAGCACAATCACGGCCGCAACTTCTTCACCAAGTCGCTCTTCGGGAATACCGAATACACATGCTTCGGCGATTGCATCGTGGTTGTAGATCACAGTTTCAACTTCGCTGCAATACACATTTTCGCCGCCGCGAATCACCATGTCTTTGGCGCGGTCGACGATGTAGACAAATCCGTCTTCGTCAATACGAGCAATGTCACCCGTATTCAACCAACCATCACGAATACTGTCGGCCGTTGCTTCTTCACGATTGAGATAACCCTTAATCACGACAGAACCGCGTACACACAAAACACCAACCGTTTTGGGCCCAGCTGGCAAATCGTTGCCATCTTCATCGACCAACTTGCCTTCAAGCGTTGGAACCAATGGCCCACACGATTCGGGCTTAGCAATGAACCAACGAGCAGAGTTAGCGGTGATGATTCCGTGTGTTTCGGTCATGCCATAACCAGTTGACGGCTGGCCACCCTTGAGTGCGCCGGCAATCTTGTGCACGAGGTCGGGCTGTAATGCTGCGCCGCCGCCGCCCATGCCTTGCACTGAAGACGTGTCGCGCTTTTCCCAATCGGGGTGCAACAACATTTCGCGACTCATCGTCGGCACACCAGAGAAGCTCGTCACCTTTTCGCGTTCAATGAGCTCAAGTGCACGACCCGGGTCCCACTTGTACATCAAAACAACTTTGGCGCCACTTGCGGTAGCAGCGTGCAAAATGCAGTTACACGCAGTCACATGGAACAACGGAGTCGGCGCCATGAAGCACGGGGGCAGTGGAGCCTTGGGCTCACCTGTCGGAGCAGGAACATCGCCAGCGGCGATGGCTTTTTGCTCGGCCATCGCCGACGCCATATTCATCGCAACAAG
>WLMQ01000180.1 GCA_009700145.1 Actinomycetota bacterium | reverse complement strand
GCCTGATGCAACGGTAACGAAGTACACGTCGACGGGTTTGTTGGACACTTCGTTTGGGACTTCGGGTGTAGCCACTGTTGACTCCAGCACCTTGTCGGAAACGGGAGTGTCAGCGAGCGTCGTCAATGGCAAAATAATGGTTGGGGTCACCGTCAGGACGTCGGCCTCAGGTCAGGCCTCGTCGTACTCGGCGAACCTGGTTCGACTGAATGCCGACGGCTCCGTTGACAGCGGGTTTGGCACCAGTGGTGTGGCGACCGTGTATAGCGGAACTCTGGCCATGGCCAGAGCCAAATTCACGTCCAACGGATCCGGGATTCTCACGTTGAGCAGTTCGGGTGCAAGTAGCAGTGTGGTTTTCGTTGCTGCTGATGGGACGCCGTTGGCCGGTAGTGCAACCACACCCATCAACGCCTCCGGCGGGGCGTGCGCTGCCTCGAAGTTCGACCTGCTTCCTGTCGGTTCGAGCGTCTTCTTTGTCGCCACGAATTATCCTTCGCAGTCGGTTCCCAAAAGTTGGGTCATGAAGGCGTCGGTGGCGGGTGTCGATCTCACGGCCGGTGGTTCAACGACCGATGGTGGTTCAAATCCTGGTAGTGGTTCGACACCTGGTAGTGGTTCGACGCCTGGTAGTGGGTCGACGGCTGGTAGTGGTTCGTCAACCGAGTCATCAACACCAGCCCCGACTTTGGTGACAACTGAAAACGCTGCTGCCTTGGTGCGCACGCCCGGTTCGCAGTCGATCATTGTCAACGGTGAAGAAGTTGTCATTGAATCCAACACTGTCAACATCCCGGCTTCTCGTACGCCGGCGGATTACCGCACTCCCGCACAGGTTGCTTCAATTCAGCAGGCTGGCGCAGCGTTGTTGCAGGAGTTCTTGGCTTCATTGCCCGCTGGTGCAACTTCGAATGTTGTGGTTGTCAATACTGCAACTGGTGCTGTCATGCGGAACTTGGTGTTTGATGCGAATGGCAACGCGATTGATGTTCCGGTTGAAGACATTGTGTTCCTCGATGGTCCGCAGTTGTCGTTGATGATCGGCTCAAACAACGCCAACATCACTGCCGATGGCAAGTATCAGGTTGGTGCTGGCGGAATCGTTGGTGTCACTGGTGCGGGTCTTGGCGCTGGTGCAGATGGAGAAATCATTGCGATGTCGACTCCGACGTTGCTCGCAAACTTCCAGACCACTGCTGCCGGTGACTTCAACAAGTCAGCACAGTTGCCAGATTCAATTGGAGTGGGCGATCACACGCTTGTTGTTGCGACTGGTACGACCTACGCAATGATGGGTATCCGCGTGGTGCCAGCCGCATTGCCAACCACTGGTGGTTCAAGTGAGCGAGTGATCATCATCGCCTTGTTCACACTGGTGTTCGGTGCGTTGTTCTTCCGTGGACGTCGCATCTCCCTCATCTAGTCCGTTGTGATTCTGGGTCGGTTTCTAGACGTTGATCGTTCAGAAACCGACCCAGTTTTTTTTTTGTGCCACGAAAGGGACCTGCCGCCACAGCCAGTTCTAGATTTTTAGTCTAAAAAACTGTGTTACTCTTTGGTCGTTGGTTCAATTTGAGTCAGCCATAGCTGAATCGGGCAAAACAACATGTTCATAAAAGTACGTCGCACCCTCATCGCCCTTGCACTAGTTGCGGCATCATCGATGGCCGCGAAAGTTGCATATGCAACTGATTCAGGTGGCGGTAACTGCAGCAGTGGCGTCAGCATTTCGCCTTCCTCAATAATGGGTGTTGGTTCTGTCGGCTCACCGATGAACTTGTCGGGTCCGATGCCGAATGGCTTTTCGGGAGCGGTCAGCTATTCGGTTGCTGGCGTCCCATTGCCAATGGGCTTGATTTTTAACTCGCAGACCGGAGCAGTGACGGGCACACCGCTGGCTTCCTCAACTGCGACTGTCATCATTAATGTGGCCTATGGTGCGCAATCGTGTCAGTTCGAAATTGTGTTTGCAATTACCAGCGGCAGCACGCCGTGTGTAGCTGGTGTGCCGACATCGACAAGTTCACTCGTGTCATTCGATAGCACATTCGCCAGCGATGGGGCGTACGACTTCAGCGGCCAGTTGGCCTCATCAAGCTATACGGGTGCTGCAGCCGGTCCGAACGGATCGCTATATGTCGCGGCCTCAGAAGGGACGGAATACAGCCTGACGCCAACAAACTCGTTAACCCACGTGTACCGATTCTTGGCTAATGGAACGCTTGACTCAACTTGGGGCAACTCGGGCGTCGCATCAATCGACATCAGCGCGTTAGCCACGAATAGTGAGAGGCCCAGTGACGTTTTGGTTTTGTCAGATGGAAGTGTGGTTGTGGGAATTAGTTCGACGACCTTCGGTAGTTCAATGACAGTTGAACTCAAACTCGCAAAGTTGACTTCGGCTGGTGCACTTGACGCAACTTTCGGTACAAACGGTTTGGCAAATATTGCTTCGGGCTCAACGTCAATAATGATGCGTACTTTCGTCGAAGGACCTGCACGCACGATTTATGTGGGTAAGTCGACGATGACAGGGAACTATCCAAACATGGTAACGACGTATGGAGTTATCAAGTTGAGTGCCTTAGGAGTCGCTGACTCTGCGTTCGGAACGAACGGAGAATTGGCAACGTCTTCAGATGTGATGGCGACCGACTCAACTGGTGCTTTGTATGTTGGTGGTCTCACCAGTTCGACGCCAGCGGACGCGAAAGTTGTTAAATACTTGCCGTCGGGATCAATTGACACTTCGTTCGGTGCATCAGGCGAGAAGGTGTTGAGTACCAGCTCGGGTTCGGGTGCAGAAAGTCTGAGCGCTTTGGTAGTCGCCAATGGAAAGTTGTCAGGGGTGGTTGGCGCCAGAGGGGCAATTGTGAATAACTTCCCCACCTACGAAACAAGCCTTTTCAGGATGAATACAAGTGGAGTTCTAGACGCATCGTTCGGTAGCGGCGGAATTGCCTTGCTCGGAACAGTTGGCAATAGCATTCGAGATATCGCGGTGTTAACTGATGGATCAGCAATTCTGCCCGTAATGATCTTTGCATCAGGGCCCCCCTCTTGGGAGTTCACCGCAATGACCGCTGATGGAACCCCAGTGGCGAGTCTCGTCACTTCGCTCGCCGATCTCAAATCTGGAACTTGCAAATTGTCGGATGCGGCAGTCGTCGTCACGTCGGCAGGTCTTTTCGTAGCCGGACTCTCATTCCCGTCGGGTCAGGGTAACCCCACATCTCATATCTTCAAGATTGCTCTCGCCGACTTTGCAACTGGCGGATCGGGCGGAGGGGCAACAACCACCACAACGACGCCATCGTCTTCAGCGACGACGACGACAACTTCAACGACGGTTCCGCCGCCGGCTGAATCGGTTGTGTTGGGCTTGCCGCGGGCTGGGACTCCACTTGTTGCTAATGATTCGTATGCACCTGGCGATGACGTCACACTGACGTTCAGTGGTTTTGAATCAGGCGAGTTTGTGCAGTTGATCGTTGCTTCAACGCCGCAGGTGATTAGTTCTGGTTATGCCAACTCTCAAGGTGTCGTGACGTTAAGCGGAAAAATGCCAGCTGATCTTGTTGCTGGAAATCACACGCTTGCCGTGTATGCACCAGGACGTGGCGTTGGTTTCAGCCAACCGATCACGGTGACGGCACTGTTGTTGCCAGCAACTGGTTGGTCTGGTGCTGGCTTGTTGTACGGCTGGGCGATGTTGATGATTCTGCTCGGAGTCATCTGGCATTTCATCGGCCGCCGTCGCACCCGCGCCTAGTGATTCTGGTGAGGATTTTTACTCAAAATGAGTAATT
>WLMQ01000018.1 GCA_009700145.1 Actinomycetota bacterium | reverse complement strand
TACAAGAACACGGCAGCTCGTCGCAAGAGCCGCATCATGAAGCAGGTCAACGCTGGCGGCTGACCGTTCCGGTCAACTTCGCTAGTCGGGCGACAAGTACGTCCATCACCACATCTTCATCAAGTCCGGTTGATCCTCGTAGATCTAAATCGGCAGCAGCCAACAACTCGAAGGCCCGTCGAACTCCCGCTCCGGTGAGATTGCGATAGGCCTTCAGTGCTTTTTCGGCTGAGAATCCTTTGAGCCCCAACACCGCTTCTGCTTCGGCGATCGACGAAACATCGGGTCCATCAAGTTTGGCCAATCGTGAATAGTGATTGTGCAGTTGCGCCATGATCTGCAACGGATGTCGTTCGCCAGCAATCATCATGCGGCGTGAAGCCATGAGTGCTTTGGTTGCATTGCCGCCATCGATCGCATCGGTCAAGTCCCACGGCTTCACATCACCGCGTTCACCTAAAAATGGTTCGAGTTTTTCCCGCGTAATTTTTTGCGATCCGTATGTTGATTTCAAAGTGCCGGCGATTCCGCCCAAACGTGCGACATCTTCGCCCAACCAATCAATCAACAACGCCACAGCCGGAGCGTCGAGCACTAATCCGAGCGCCGAAAGATGAGACTCCCACCATTCGCGACGATCTTTCGCCTTGGTGGGCGGAGATGGGTCGATCGATTGACCACCACTTGCCTTTAAGCCATCGGCAACTACTTTGCTCACCCGACCACTGCCCCACTCAAGAACCAAATGGGTGAACTCGGCGGCATTATTCAAATACTCGGCCAAGACATCAAAGTCATCAACTTTAAAGTTCGACACTCCACGAGCCACGATCACTCGGGTGTCGGTAAAAAATGGCGGCGTATTTGCGGCCTCGGTGACTGCCGCCATGACGTAGTCACCATCAAATTCTTCGAGCATCAGCGATCGGTCTTGATCGCCCACAAGTTCGCGCACCTTGTCCGAGACAGCCTCGCTGACCAGAACATCGTCAGACCCATGGAACAAGAACACACTCATGTCTCTAGGTTGTCACATCGGTGCCTTAGTACTGAACTACAAAAAGAAAAGCAGATGCGAAAAAACACAAAAATCCGCGAACTTCGCAATCTCCTCAATTCGTACTAGTTGGGAAATCTATTTCTCTGATAATTGAATAGTTGAGCCCCTTCCAGAGCCTCGGAAGCCGCACCTTGACGAATAAAGAATTTTTCCTCTGTTCCGATTTTGAGAAAAACTGGCGTATCTGACCTTGGACATTCAACTACGTAGACATCGCCTTCTTCTAGTGAAACCGGATAGTGCTCAATCTCACCGGCAACCAATCCATCAATTCTCTTCAGAAGTTCTTTCAGATGTCGTCCGAAACCATCAGGACCAACAATATTCGGCGACGAGCTGTAGTCGGATTTCAGGCCGAGTACTTTGGCACTATCGTCCACCCCAATTAGCAGTGTGCCACCTTTTGAATTTAAAAAACTTGCAATAACTTTCAGGACAACAGTTTCAAGTTCCTTATTAGTTTCGCCCCCTGGCACATTTGTGCGCAGACTTGATTTGAACTCAAGTTCATTACTTTCAAGTCCTTGACGCAACAAGTCGCGAATGTTCTTCACCCGAGAATCGGAGAACTCTGGCCACGTGCCAGCCCATTTCTCACCACCTTCAAAAAGAGGCCACCAATCCGACCCAAGATAACGACCGGCGTATGTGAAAACTGGTGGCAAAAATGACGGGTTGTAACTCGGAAAAAGCAGCAATACACCGTCCGACGGCCATCCAAGAGGGAATTTCGAATTAAAGGTAATCCCGATTTTCTCAAATCTTTCCCTGATATGCAGCGCACTTTCCGCGTCGCCGATGAGAGCATTGGAAGCACTGAACGGCATCAAGCGCGTATCAAGTACCTTTCCTACAAACCTCGAAAATTCTGAGTCATCAACAACCATTCGTTCCTCTGAATACAAACTTGCTAGCGAAATGACCAAAATCTCGGGTGGATTCTTATCCGAGTCAAATTCTTTACGAATTGTCCTCACAAAATCCTTTACTTCTATCTGTTGACCGTCAAAAGAAGCGAAAACAATAATTACTCCAGTATTGGCATAACCACTTGAATTGGCTTCAAATTCAGCACGAGTACTGACTTGGTCCTTCGTGATTTTCATTGAGGTCGCCATATTTTTCGCGAGCAGAACATCGTGCGTGAACAGACAAACGACCTTAATGTTTGAGGCATAACCTCCATGAACATTAGTCTTAACCCTTTTGTTTAAAGGCAGTTCAGAAAGCCTCCTTCTGAATTCATCGCCGAAAGTTGAAATCATTTTTTCGTCTATATACGCTTCGGCCTTGAGTCGCTGCAACATCCGAAACGCCGCAACTTTTTGACTAGCCTCTGGGAACTGGGCAACCCAGTCTCGAATTCTGATTTCGGAAATGTTTTTTCCACCGAAATTCAACCCTTCGGAGACTGATAAGAATTCTCTATCCGCTATGTATTCGGATTCTCGAATTGCATCTGTTAAAGCCCTTATTTGTGGCGCCAACAACTTAGGGGCAGATTCCTTAAACCAACTTTGCACTATAGGAATATCAAATGTTACTGAATGATCGCCAACGCTGGTCAAAACCCCTCTCTCAAGCAAGTTCTCCAGGCGATCCTTGTACAGACCTGGACCGGAATTACCCGATCTCAGAACGGCATAATCAATAACTTCGTCGCGCCTAGCCGCATCGTTATCAGGTGCGCAGTTTGAAACCGCGAACAAAGTAACCACGTTCTGTGTCGCGAGGTCTGAACTCGGATCGATGCCATTTGCGCCATCGGCCCACAAGTGAACAAAGTGGTACTTCTCGGCTCGTCGTGCGAACTTTTCAGCGCAATGCCTAACGTCCGCTTCATGAACGAAACTCCTATCTAATTCACGATGGTTATCCCAAATATCGTGCGCCAAAAGCGTCGCGAAGTAAGGGTTGCCACCAGTCAACTGATGGGCAATCCGAATAGCACCATCACCCCATTCCAACCATTGACGCGATGGCTCCTTAATCAGTTGACCCGTTGCTTTTGGTTCATCCAATTTTCCTATGTCAATCTTTCCAACCTGATTCAACTTATATCCGTGACTACTCATCAAGCCGGGCATGATTTCACTTCCAATGAGTACCAGAGCAAACCAGGGCTCTGAAATAAGTGCTCTGAGGAAAACAAAAAAACTTGCTCCCTCTTCCGTCTCAAAGAAGCGCCCCGGTAGCTCATCGAAATCATCGATCGCCAAAGTTAAATAGAGCCTTTTATCCAATTTTTCGGTCACGCTCTGTAGCCATCGACCAGCCAGAAGGGGGGGTATTTCTCCACCTGTGTTCGGTAAAGGTGGCACTACGTCATCAAGAAGACTCCGTAAAGTTTCATGAATAGTTACAAGTAAATTGCCAATCAAGCCATTGACCGACTCGGCTTGCAAATAACCAAACGGCAAAAGTTCGGTGGCTACACCTCTCCGCCGAAGGGACTCAAGCGCTACTTGAACCAATGACGACTTGCCAACTCGTTTTTGTCCGGTGATAAATACCGAATTGCCAGCGCTAAGACGCGCGCCTAAAGATTCTAACTCCTTGTCACGACCGAAAAGTCTGTCGCGATCCCTCACTGGGTCAAGACCATATGGATTCACGTCGCTATCCGACCAACTTGACTCGGATTCGGCTTCAGCGATCAGATTAATCTTCTCGGAAAACTTCTGATTGAAATCGTCTGTCCATGAAGTTTCTAAAGAGAAAATAAGTTGAGACGTGGGACCTTCTAACTTTATTGCAAAAGTGACAAAGTGGGTTTCCTTCGCTCGCAAGACCCCTATCCCAGATTCAGAATTCACGATATTGGCCTCGTCGCAGATCATCAAAAGATGAATATCCTTAGCTGGCGCATTACCTATGTTTAGAACCTCAATGATTACGGAAATTTCTTCATTTAAGTTTGACCTAATCGGCAACTTCGCCGACTGCAATTCAATCCTCAGCTCTGGTCGCGAAACCTGTTCGGCCGTACGTTCAGCCTCTTTAACTTGATCAAGAACTTCTGTCAAAACTGGCAAGACTAAATCTTGAACAAATGACGATCCGCTTCCCCTAGTCGCATCAACAAGAACTTCAACTTTCTCAGAGATACCCAAGATAGAAGCAACTTGTTCAGTTGAGTCCGAGATCCTCTTTGCGATAATCACTTCCCGCAAAAGAGCATCAGTTTGCTCGCCCAATTGGCTCTCATCGGGAAGCAGCAGGTGACGAATTCTCCCAAACCATTTTAAGTAGAACTGTGCTAAATCTCCCGAAGCAGTTTGAGCCATCTCGCTTTCAACCTGGTGCCGAAAACTCCGCAAAGCAAGAGCTAACTCTCGAAAATCTCTCACTTCTATTTTCAGAATATTTCGTGTAAAAACTGAAAGGCTCTCTCGAATTAGCGCTCGATGTTCATGAGATACTTGGAAAGCGAAAACCTCGTGCTCACTAACCGACAGGAGACGAGCCATGGTGATCGACCATTCAGATTGACCTTCAGGACTTTCTGGGTCCAGGTTGTCTACTGCCAATTCAATCATTGTATTTACCAAATCATCGTCAAAGTCAAGACCCGACAAAAGTTCGTAAGCGCTCAAGGCATTTTGTCTCTTCACATAGGCAGGCTGGCTATCAATCTTTGAGAGATGACTTGCCGAACGCAGCATCCGCCATGTGCTCCGATCCTCGAAACTACGTGATGGCGCCCACGTTTGCCCAAGGCGTTGATACAAACCTTGGGATAACTCCGCGGCTGTAGGAAAATCATGATTCAAAATTGCCTTGGCCACATCTCGCGCAACCTTTTCGTCGTCACCGTGTATCTCAATTTCAGTACCACTCCGCCACGGATGTTGCGAACTCAAGAACCGATCACCACGGACAGGACTTGAGAGATGAATCCACTTCGGGAGCGATACATCAAGAATTGCAGGCGTCGTATTTGGCCCCCTATCTGCTTTCGGATGAACAGTATGAGGTTCAGGGATTTCATTTTGGATTATGTCAATTAACGACTTGAATTCGTCAGGTTTGAGATTTAAACAGCGAGGCCAGTCAGGATCTACCTTGCTTAAGGAACTTCGCACCTGAGAAAGTTGCGAAATCATTTCTTTCGGTGGAAATTTAATTGATTTCAATAACATAAAAGAAACTTCGGCAGCGCATTTTTTTAACGGGAGATCTGACTCTTTCGAGATCCCCAACCGCCAAAAGTACATCCCTAGACGAAAAACCGCTCCGTCAAGATCGTCAATATGCCCACTCTTTTGTGCCCGAATGGTTTGAAGTTCCGCTGCCAATAAACCAAGAACTAATTGTTGTCTATAATCTTTTGAAGCTTTCAAATCGGATAACAACAAATCGTAAGCTTTTCCCTCGTAACGATTCCTAGTTGAATCAGCTATTGGTGCTATTGATTTTCTATTATTAATTAGTAGAGCCAATGCTTCTATAGCGCTGCTTATGTAATTCATGTTCGCCCCACTTTGATGCAATTAGATTTAGGGAAACCTATATTTTTTACCGGTAATTAGCAAATAGGCGAATTCGAAATGAAATCACGAGTTCCTGCTGTACTTCCAAGCAACTTTTTTAAATTGGGATTCACAACATTGCGTCCGCAATTCTGAAATAGCTCGCAATATTTCACGCATAGAGATAAAAACTGGTAGCAACTCATATGTTGCCCATTTTGAGCGAAAACCAAGACCCATGGAACAAGAACACACTCATGTCTCTAGGTTGTCACATCGGTGCCTCATCACCAGTAAAAGAGGCGCCAGTGAAACCGCAATATCGAGCCAAATTGGCAAGTTGAAGCGTTGGCCAAGCGCGGCAACAGTGTCGACCCACTTCACGCCGACGCCAAGCGGCCACATCATGAACGAAGCGATCGTTCCTGGCAACAGAGCAGATGCTAGAGCCAACGGAATTCCGATGAGCATCACGATTCCAGCCACCGGAACCGCCAACAAGTTGCACGGAATCGCCACGGCGCTCGGCCAACCGAAAACCATGACCGCCACGGGCAGAACTCCCAACTGAGCAGCCAGCGACGGCACCACCCAATTCAAGACCCAATGATGGTTATTTAGACCCCAACCCTGAAGTGTTGAACGAATTCGCGACGACAACAAAATCAGTCCCGAACTTCCCCCGATTGACAACCACCACCCCACCGACCACAACAGAAAAGGATCGATCAACAACAAGCCGATACATGTCGTAGCAAGCACCTGCCACGCTTTCAGCCGACCACCGATAGCGAAAACGGTTGCCGATATTCCGGCCATCGTGACCGCACGAATCACTGAAGGTTCGAGTCGAGTCATGATCGCAAACCATGCCAGCACCAAGAGAGTGAGTGTCAAACGAAACCATCGTCGCAAGCGGGTCAAGAACGGTGCCGCCACAGTCAAAATAAATGCCACATTTTGTCCAGACACCGCAGTGAGATGCGCAAGGCCACTTGCCCGAAAACGGTCAACCATCTCGGGCGGCTGTTGCGAATCATCCCCGTACACCAAACCGGCGAACAGCGATGACTGATCTCCAGGCAACACGCGCGCACCTTTGCCAAGTGCGCTTCGTATTCGATTGGCCGCTAATTCAAAGCGAGACTCACTGATATGAGCCCCTATCGCGAGGTTGCTCATGACCTTCACGTCAAAACGCCCAACGATATGGCGCACCTGCAAGCGGTGGTTAGTCGTAGCAGTCACTTGACGGGTTCCCTTGACGCTGATCGTTTCGCCAGCAACAAGAGAAGTCATTCGGCGGGCCGTACTTCCATACATCCATGACTCAAATCGTTGCCCGTTAATTTCTAAAACGACTCGTACACCCCGCCCAATTGGTTGGGGATCTGTTTTTAAAACTGCGAGACCGCTGTAATCACCCGAATGAGTCCGACCAACATTTTGCCATTCAATGTGGCTGCGCCAGCACGCTAAAAAACTCACAAGACACACTACGAACACGATCCACATCTGCTGGTGCTTTGCCCGAACCAATAACGAAAGTGCACACCCGAGCCCAAGCACTAGACAAAAACGACTGACGGAATGCACACTTTCACCGAGCCATACCGATGAAGCAACCATCACAACCGCGACAATGGCGAAGTAATGCAACGTTTGCCCACCAATTTGGTCGTACTGTTGATGTCCGTGAGTACTAGCCCGAACGTTGTTCCCGATGGTGTCGTGTATCACCGCTTACTCGTTCGTAAATTTGGCCCATACCTTGCTGTAGCAATTTCGGCAGCGATAGGAATCTTCGCCGCCTTACTACTCATCGGTTCAACGAGTGCCATGCGGGGAATCCCTGGATTCATTTTGGCAATCGTGGCAATTCCGACATTGCCACTCTTTGGCGTACCCGTCATGGGCGGCACGGTGCGTTGGTTGTTAGCCATCGTTTCAAGCGCATTTCTCTGGGCCTTCGTTGGCCATCTCGCCGCACAACGTTCGACTAACCGCACTATTTCTAGTTGGCCCGAATGGCGACGCGAATGGACACGTCTCAGTATCGGCGTTTGGGTCGGAGCCATGTTTGGTCTTGGCGTCGCAGCAATTGCTCTCGGTATCAACCCCATCTCGATGTAGTTGATATTCACGTCGACATTCACGTCGACATTCACGTGGTGGCTAGACCCTGTAAAGCCGCGACCTTTGCGGGACCAATTCCGGGCACATCTTCAAGACCATTCACACTTGCGAATGGTCCGTGTTGATCTCGGTAAGTCACGATTGCTTGCGCTGTCGCTGGACCAACTCCAGGGAGTTCATCCAATAATGCGGCATCTGCTGAATTGATATTGATCGGATATTCCACTGGCGCAATCGCATTTCCAGTTCCGTCACCACCTAGTGAACTCCCTGAAACCTTTTCGCCAACTGCTGGCACATACACCTGTTGCCCATCGTTCAATCGGTTCGCCAAATTGATCGTGTTGAGATCGGCAATCGCCGTTGCTCCCCCAGCCAAACGAACGGCGTCAACAACTCGAGAGTCACTGGGCATGTCGTACACACCTGGTTTCAACACATTGCCTGCAACATGCACCGCTATGAACGGAACCGTCGTTGAGACCACCGACACCGTGCCACCGCTCAGGACAGCATCGACCGGAATTGTTGACGCATACGACAGCGAAGCTTCAACTGGCGTTGCTGGAGTACGCAACAAAAAGAATGCTCCAAATCCGACAACGGGAATACACACACATGCTGTGATCATTCGACCCCAACCAAACCAGGTTCCAGTCTTGACAAGGTGGCTCATCAGTTGACGCGCCCGATTCGTCAAGCTCAACCCCAAGGTTTGAGATTTCTCACCCTCTTCAGGCGGTGCAGGACGCCACTGCTCCACGGCTACACCTCGTCATCAATATCTCAGGAATTCAATTACTGAGAAGCACCACCAACTGGCGTACGCCAATGCGTCGCGATCACAGTTCGACGATCGAATTCGCGGCGAATCGCTTCTTGTATCGCCGTCTCGTCCCATCCCAAGAGCGGACCAGCGACTAATGCAACGCGCTCAAGCACTTCACGACTCACCGGACCAATTGTGCCGATCACCAAACGACGATCAACAATGTCTGACAGTGTGCGCGCACCTTCGTCGGTGACGGCGAAAATAATTTGAGCTTCAATATCGTTGCAACCTGGCGACAACTGCTGCGCCGATGTCGGATTCTGCTGAACGATTGCATCAATTCGTACCCACTCAGTGCCATACAGGCGGGCAATGTGCTCACCAATGTGCAATGCAATGCCGTGGTCGTTCATGATCATCGCCGCTTCAGTGATGAACGGCTCGGCATCTTCAGCCCAAGCAAAGGCTCCGCCGGCTGCGGCACTACGTGAATCAAAGGGTCGTGATCGGACACCTTGCAATTCATTTTTCAATAATTCATCAACCATTTCTTCAGCCGTCGCGCGTCCGGTCGTCCACTTGCCGCCACCGATCGACCACAAATTGTCAACCCCATAGCCCGCATGGTGGTACAACTCGTGAGCACGACTTGCCGAATATGTTCCTTCATCTTGACTGGCGTCATCGCCTTCAGTTGTTTCGCGAATCAACGGACGAACTCCGACTGTGGTCATTTCAACATCGTCGGTTGTCAGTTTTGGTTCTGACGCTGCCATTGTGGAATTCACCGTGTCGAGAATGAGCGTCACATCGTCAGGATCGACAACAACACCCGATTCGTCACTTGCGATTGGAGTATCGGTCGGACCGATAAAAGACTTACCCATCCACGGAGACACGATCACGTGTCGACCAGATTGAGCACGGGCAAATACCGCATCAGCGACTCGACCAGGTCCACCGAGTGGGCGCGTCAAAATATGCACGCCTTTCGAGCGGTCAACGCCAACGCCAGTTCCCTGACCGAGCGTTGCAAGAACTTTGTCGATCCACGGCCCAGCAGCATTCACGACCACTTTGCCCTTGATGGTGATTTCGTTTCCGGATAACACATCCGTAGCCGTGACACCCTCGATGTTCAAACGATCAGATGATGTCGAAACAAATCCCGTGACTCGCACATGGTTTAGCAACACTGCACCAGCAGCTGTCGCCGCCTTCGCATACGCCAATAACAAACGCTCTGGATGCACGTTCAAGGTGTCGTGATACGCAAATCCACCCTGCAATCCACTTTGATCAAGCCACGGCACCGCTGCCAATAATTTCGAGCGACTCAGCCAACGCGGATGAGGTATCCGCAAACTGTCGGGAGCCCGCAAATTTCGATCAAAGGCCAAGGTGTCATACAACAAAACGCCGGCGCCAATTAACGCAGTGGGTGGTTTACTCCAACGCCACGCTGGCATGATGAAACGAGTCTGCTCGACCAGGTGCGGTGCACCAAGCGCCAAGATGCGTCGTTCGCGCAAACTTTCTCGCACAACTGCAACGTCGTACTGCTCGAGATAGCGAATTCCACCATGAATATATTTCGTTGTCGCCGCACTTGTTCCCGAGCCAAAATCTCCTCGTTCAAACAAAATTGTTTTCAACCCACGAGACGCTGCTTCACGAGCGACCGAAATGCCAGTGATTCCCCCGCCGATAATGATCACATCAAAATCTTGATCAATGTCGCTCAATGAGCGTTGAATCGTAAATGCAGATGATGTTGAGTTCATAACAAAATCGCTGTCAGTAGAGACGCCATCATTAATACAGGCGCATGGTTAGTTTTTTGCGCCAGCCTGCTGTGCGCGGATCTTCGATACCCATCACTTCAAGAATGTCAACGAATTGCTGGCGAGCTTCATCATCGGTCTTGACGATTTCTAACAGTTGACCCAGTTGCTGGTCATAATCATCTTGTGGACGCAACGATAAACGTGCCGCTGCAGCAGCCTTGCGTACATCATCGGTTTCTGGCACTCGGGCCAATAATGCCAATGCTGCTTCGGCTTCGCCTCGCGCCGTGAGAATTGTTGCCAAAGAAACGATGGCCACCTCATGACCTGGCTCAATTTCAAGTACTTCGGTCAAACTCTGTTCATCACCACGATTCAACAAAGCGCTGATGTGTTCTTGCGTCGCCGTTGGAAGCATCTGCTCAACGAATTGACGCACGGTGGCTTCGGCGAGCGGACCTTGAAACTCACCCATAATTGAGCCGTCGCGAAGCGCAAACATCGCTGGAACCGCTTGCACGCGAAAAGCCTGCACAATTCCGGGATTGTCGTCGACATTGATTTTGGCAAGCAGAACTTTTCCTTGAGTGTCCGCGATAATCGCGTCAAGAACCTGCGCAAATGCGACACAAGCCTCGCTTCGTGGGGTCCATAAATACGCCAATACCGGACCCGCAGCCGATCTGGCCAAGACCTCCGTCTCAAATGTCTCTTCGGTGACGTCAATAGCCATACCTTGACGATACCTGAGACCGACTTTGACCGTTCTCCAGGCACACAAGATCGTCGGTTCGTAGATACCGTAAGTAGGCGTGAGTAGTGAATCGCCCAGCATCCCCGGTCTCGATATCGGCAAAGTCACTGCCTGGCTCGAATCCAACGTTGCTGGCGCGGTCGGCCCATTCACATTTGACGTGATCGCTGGCGGCCACTCCAATCTCACATTCAAGGTCACTGGTAGCAACGGGCAGCAATTCGTCTTGCGTCGTCCACCACTTGGCCATGTGCTCGCCAGTGCTCATGACATGGGACGCGAACATCGCATCATTGCCGCCCTCAACGGCACCACGGTTCCTGTTGCACCTGCCGTTGGCTATTGCGACAATCTCGACGTCAATGGCGCTCCGTTCTATGTGATGACGTTCGTTGATGGGCTCGTCATCCGCGAACGCGAGGCAGCGGAACGACTTCTCAGCGTTGATGCACGTCGCCGTGCAAGCGAATCCATCGTTGACACCATGTCCGCAATTCACGCAGTCAGTCCCGAAGCAGTAGGTCTTGGCGATCTAGGTCGTCACGAGGGTTACATTGCTCGTCAACTTAAGCGTTGGTACGGACAATGGAATCAACAAAAGACCCGCGATCTCCCAAGTGTTGATCGAGTTCATGATGAACTGATGGCACGTATTCCCGAACAGGGCCCCGCAACTCTCGTGCATGGCGACTATCGCTTAGATAACTGCATGGTTAATGCGAGTGGGCAAGTCATCGCGGTCCTTGACTGGGAAATTTGCACACTTGGCGACCCAATGGCCGATCTTGGTTTGTTGATGGTCTATTGGACTGGCCCTGGCGATGACGCATCGGCATGGAACGGCTCCGCTTGCTCAACTCCGGGCTTTCTCGATCGAGCCGACCTCGCGAAACGTTATGCCGAAGTCAGTGGTCGCGATATTTCGCAACTTGATTTCTACACAACCTTTGCGTACTGGAAATTGGTCTGCATCCTTGAGGGCGTGTACTCGCGCTACCTCGGTGGAGCTTTAGGTCAACGCGATCCAGCAGAACTCGAACCCTTCAATCAGCAAGTAATTGGTGCCGCTGCTAAGGCTGAAGAAATGTTGAGTCGCCTAAAATGACGAGCAACATGCCCGGTGACATGAACGGCGAAATTCGTGATGTTGAATTGCACGGAGAACTTCCTTCGCTTCATTCACCCATCTTGATTGTGATGTTGCAAGGTTGGATTGATGCAGCAGGTGCGGCCAACGACGCCATGTCGGCAATTGAAAGCCAAATTGATCCATTGCCAGTGGCAACTTTTGATCCCGATGTCTTCATCGACTACCGCGCCCGCCGCCCAACGATGGAAATTCGTGAAGGACGCAACAACGGAATCGATTGGCCCTCAATTGGCATGTACTCCGGCAAAGACAATAACGGCCGCGATGTGCTCATTCTTCGTGGCCACGAACCTGATTCTGCATGGAATCGTTTTTCGGCTGCGGTTCGCGAATTGTGTGTACGCATGAATGTTTCAATGATGGTTGGACTCGGCGCATACCCCTTCCCCACTCCGCATACTCGTGCAAGCAACTTGTCTTGCACCACGCCCACCATTGAATTACTGAACAAGATCGCCTTCTTGCGCAGCACTGTTGATGTTCCTGCTGGAATGACCGCAGTACTTGAACAAGTTCTCCACGACAGTGGCATCCCATCGATCAGCGTGTGGGCCCAAGTGCCGCAATACATTCCGGGCATGACCTACCCCGCGGCCTCACTTGCTATTTTGCGAGGTCTCGTTCCGGTAGCCGATTTACATTTTGATGGAACGGCACTCGAACAAGAGTCGGTGATTCAACGTGAACGCCTCGACCGCATGGTCGCGCGCAATAGCGAACATGCCGAGATGGTTGAAAAACTCGAAGCTGCTTACGACGCTGTGGCGCCCAACACCAACAGCGATCCCGAAAAGCCTCTGATGACCGAGCACGATATTCCGTCGCCCGAAGAAATGACCGCCGAACTTGAGGCATTTCTACGCAACGCCAACCCTGATCTCCCCTAGTTCGGCGGGTACGTCTCCGACTAGTTTGAAGTCAGCCGATTTTGTGAGCGGCTACTGATTTCGACCCGGAGGAACATCATGAAGGTAGACGGAGGCATCAGCGCCAATTTGCATGACGCAATCAAGACCGCCAAAGAGGCTGAGACTGCCGGTTATTCCGGCGCTTGGACCGCCGAGACTAACCATGATCCGTTCTTACCGTTGTTACTCGCCGCCGAGCACACCACCAACCTTGAAATTGGCACGTCAATCGCCGTTGCTTTTGCTCGCAGCCCTATGACCCTCGCCAATACTGCTTGGGACCTTCAGGCTTACTCGCAGGGTCGCTTCATTCTTGGTTTAGGAAGTCAGATTCAACCGCACATCACCAAGCGCTTCAGCATGCCCTGGAGCAAGCCCGCGGCCCGCATGCGCGAAATGGTTCTGGCTATTCATGCCATCTGGGATACCTGGCTCACGGGCAACAGACTCGAATTTCGCGGAGAGTTTTACACCCACACCTTGATGACTCCGATGTTCAGTCCTCCGGCGAGCGATATCTCGGCATTCGGAAAGCCCAAGATTTTCTTAGCTGGCGTTGGCGAATTGATGACCGAAGTGGCCGGCGAAGTTTGTGATGGATTCATTTGTCACGGATTCACTACCGAGAAGTATCTCCGTGAAGTCACCATTCCTGCTTTACAGCGCGGTCGCGCCAAGGCCGGCAAGACCATGGAAGGTTTCGAAATTGTCGGTCCAAGTTTTGTTGTGACCGGCAACAACGAAGCCGAACTTGAACGAGCCGCAATTGGCACGCGCAAGCAGATCGCTTTCTATGGTTCAACACCCGCTTACCGCCCGGTACTTGAAATGCACGGTTGGGGCGAGATCCAAGATCAGCTGAATGCATTGTCGAAACAGGGCGAATGGGACAAGATGGGCACGCTCATCACCGACGAGATCCTCAATACCTTTGCCGTCGTCGGACTCCCCGAACAGATTGCGCCCGAGCTCAACCATCGTTACGGCGATGTCATCCAGCGGATTTCGTTCTACGCCCCATACAGCAGTGACCCCGAGCGCTGGAGCAAGGTCATGTCAGCCTTGCAGTCGGCGTAATCGTTCACTTGCTGACTCAAGCGCCGACTGTCTAGAACACGTCAAGAAGGCCGATTGTCCCAAACTTGAGGCCGCAGTTCAGAGTGTGAACTGCATGCGAAATTCTCATTTCAGGGTCAACAGTTTGGTTGCCCTCATTGCCGCTGCAGCATCAATGTTTTCGTATTGCTTGACGTCCCAAGCTCTTGACTCAAGCCCTTCACATATGAACTGCATTAACACGCTTGATCTGTCTGCAGTCAGCAACTCCACATCACCCACACAAAACGCCAATCGTTTCGTTGCGCTGACGTGCGGTCAAGAAGCCACGACACCACACGTTTTTACAACTGCTGTGGCATTACGCAGCCTGAATCCTTAAACCTGAATCCCTAAACGAGCAATTCAAGTTCGCTCGACAAGTACAACTCGCGACACTTGGCCCGTTGCAATTTGCCACTGCTTGTTTTCGGCAATGTTCCAGGTTTGACCAACATGATGTCTCGCGGTGGCAAGCCCGAAACTTCAAGCGCGGAATGGTGAATTGCCTCACGAACAGAATCAAGGTTGTCGGCTTTGACTTCAGCAACGACGATCACTGTTTCTTTGCCCTTGTATCCGTCAACACCGAATGCAATCACATTGCCGGCGCGTACGCCTTCGATTTCACCAACTGCTCGCTCAATATCTTCAGGGAATACATTGCGACCACCGACAATGATCACATCTTTGATACGACCGCAAATGACTAACTCACCATCAAGCAAGTACGCCAAGTCACCGGTGCATAGCCAGCCCTCATAAAACATTTCACGGGTTGCATCAGGACGCTTGTAATAACCAGGAGTCACGCTGGTGCCGCGCAATAACAACTCACCAACATGTCGCTCGGGTAGAACTTCACGAGTCGTCGGATCAACGACTTTCATCTCTAGACCAGGCACTGCCTTGCCAAGAAGCGGAAGTCGTCGTACGGTGATTTCATCATCTTCGGTCGCACTGACGGGGCGCGCAATTCGGTCTCGTTCCATCACGATGCGATCGACCGTGTCGCACTTCAAACCGCGATAGCGCGGTGGGAATGCCCCGCCGATTGCGACTTCGGCCATTCCGAATGCTGGGAAAATACTTCCAGATGACAAGCCAAACGGCTCGGCAGCCTTCACAAAAGCATCAACGGCTTGCGGATCAACTGGCTCAGCACCAGACAAAGCCAAAGTCAACGACGACAAATCAAGATCGGTTGCTCGCTTTAATGCTCGCGTCGCAAGCACCCACGAAAAGTTCGGGCCAGCGGTCGCAGTCCCTTTCCAATCGCTTATCCATTGCATCCAATGACCAGGATGCGCCATGAAATCTTGAGGTGCTGCTTGAACTAACTGCACACCGTTCAACATCGGGATTGACAAGAAGCCAACAAGTCCCATGTCGTGATATAGCGGAAGCCACGACACCATCACTTCGTTGGTATCAAGTTCGGCGGCAGCGCAACTGGCATCAACATTCGCCGTCAACACTCGATCAGGAATCATCACACCTTTAGGTTCTGATGTTGAACCACTTGTGTATTGCAAAATCACCAAACGTTCGGGATCATTCGCTGGCAATTCCAAACGTTCACCAGAGGGTTTGCCGGGGCCAGGCATCACCGATGCCATTGGCAAAGTTGGCGGGTCGCCAGGGATCGTTTGATAAAACGCCGCAAGTTGATCGTCGATCAAAACAAGCTTTGCCTCACCATGGCGAATACGTGATCGCGTGCTTTCAACAAATGCATCAAGTGAGGCCATACGCATTGGCAACGGCAACACCATGCTCGCAACACCCGCAAGCCAACAGCCACGAATGATCGTCATCAATTCACGACTTGTCGGACCCAAAATTGCGACATGATCACCAGGCACGATGCCCATGGCTTGCAAAGCCGCACCAACGGCACGCGCATCATCATGGATTTCACGCCACGAGATAAATGCTGGCCCCTCAGCTGGAGCAATGCTTTGACCCACAAACCTGACGCCAGTTGGAGCATCAGCAGACTTTTCCAAACGATCGATCACTGAACCAGTCGGCAACTCACGAGTGACCGCGTCTCGACGAGCTCGACTCAGCGCGTGCTCATCGCCAAAACGAGAACTTGGATTGAGATGATCAGGCGAGTTATTCATGGCGACGGGGAAAAATTACTCGCCCGAGACCCCTAGCGAGGTGTTCTAGGACGTCCAGACGCCTCCGGCTGCCCCAAAAGAGTCCCCAGCAGGGCTAATGCCCATATCCTTGTGGTGTTATGTCTGCGAGCGCACCCGACCACACTTCGTCCGATTCGACATCGAGTGGCGTTACTCCCCGCTTGCGTTATAACTCGTCACTCGCGCAGAACATCGAACAACGGTGGCAAGACCAGTGGGAATCTGACGGCACCTACGAAGCCCCCAACCCAGCCGGACCTTTGGCTGATCTAGCCAAGGTTGCGGGTCGCCCGAAACTTTTCGTTCTTGACATGTTCCCCTACCCAAGCGGTGCTGGCCTTCACGTCGGCCACCCTCTCGGATATATCGCCACCGATGTCTACGCGCGATACAAGCGCATGACTGGTTACAACGTTTTACATGCGTTGGGTTATGACAGTTTCGGGTTGCCCGCCGAACAACATGCCATCGCGACCGGCATACACCCCCGCGTCAATACCGAAGCAAATGTCGCCAATATGCGTCGTCAATTACGTCGGCTCGGCTTAGGTCACGATGCTCGTCGCAGTGTGAGCACGACTGATGAAAATTTCTACCGTTGGACTCAATGGATTTTCCTGAAGGTGTTCAACAGTTGGTACGACGAAGACCAAAAGCGTGCTCGTCCGATTGATGAACTTGAACAGGGTTACGCCGATGGCTCAATTGCCACACCCGATGGTCGCTCCTGGACCGAACTCAACAAAGCCGAGCGCCGTTCAGCAATTGATGCGCGGCGTCTTGCATACCTCTCTGAAGCACCCGTGAATTGGTGTCCAGGTCTTGGAACAATTCTCGCCAACGAAGAAGTCACGGCCGATGGTCGTAGCGATATTGGCAACTACCCCGTTTTCAAAAAGAGCATGCGTCAATGGACCATGCGTATCACCACTTATGCCGATCGGTTACTCGACGATCTCGAACGACTTGATTGGCCAGAACCCATCAAGTTGATGCAACGCAACTGGATTGGTCGCAGCGAAGGTGCTCGCGTGCATTTCGCAACACCAGCAGGCGACCTCACAGTGTTCACCACGCGCCCAGACACTTTGTTTGGCGCAACGTTCATGGTCATCTCACCCGAGCATCCTCTCGTTGATGCATTAACGACCGACGAGAACCGTCAGGCAATTGGTGAATACCGCGTTGTCGCCGCTTCGAAGAATCAATTTGATCGCACCGACGACACCAAAGAAAAGACTGGTGTCTTCACCGGCACTTACGCGACCAACCCAGTGAATGGTGCGCCGGTTCCGGTGTGGGTTGCCGATTATGTCTTGATGGGTTACGGCACTGGTGCAATTATGGCGGTGCCTTGTGGCGACCAACGCGACTTCGATTTTGCACGCCGCTTCAAATTGCCGATTCCTGCAATTCAACAACCACCCGCAGAATGGTTTACTTCGCGTGAACTTGATGTTCAACAAGGTGCACAAGTTGACACGTCGACATGGCCCGAAGCTTTCGTCGGCGATGGTGTCTATATCAATTCATCACAAGGCGACCTCAACCTTGACGGTTTAACGTCGGTCGATGAAGGCAAGACCGCCATGAACACATGGCTCGAAGCCAACGAACGTGGCAATGCCAATATCAATTTCAAATTGCGTGACTGGCTCTTTAGTCGTCAGCGTTACTGGGGCGAACCATTCCCCATCGTGTACGACGAAGATGATCAACCCGTTTCGCTACCAGACTCAATGCTTCCCGTTCTTCTGCCCGAGCTTGAAGACTTCAAGCCACAAGCACTTGACCCCAATGACGACATCACCGACCCCATTCCCCCGCTTGCTCGTAGCACCGAGTGGCGCGAAGTTGTCCTAGACCTCGGCGATGGCCCAAAGAAGTACCGCCGCGAAATCAATGTGATGCCCCAGTGGGCCGGTTCATGCTGGTACGAGCTTCGTTACCTCGACCCCACCAACACCGAACACTTCGTTGACCCCGAAGTTGAAAAGTATTGGATGGGACCCGCCGATGGTGGAGATGGCAAAACCGGTCACACCGGTGGTGTCGATTTGTACGTCGGCGGAGTTGAGCACGCGGTGCTGCACTTGTTGTACGCCCGCTTCTGGCACAAGATCTTGTTTGACCTTGGTCATGTGTCAAGTTCCGAACCCTTTTATCGCTTGTTCAATCAGGGATACGTTCAGGCCTTCGCATTCCGTGACCCGCGTGGTCAGCCGGTGCCAGCCAGCGATGTTAAAGAACACGATGGAGCCTATTGGTACGAAGGTGAACAGGTTTCACGCGAGTACGGCAAGATGGGCAAGAGCCTGAAGAACATCGTCACCCCCGACGAAATGTACGACGAATACGGTGCCGACACCTTCCGCTTGTATGAAATGAGTTCGGGACCGCTTGAAGCAAGCCGTCCATGGAATACCCGTGACGTCATTGGGATGCAACGGTTCTTGCAAAGAGTTTGGCGCAACTTGGTCGACGAAGACAGCGGTGGCTCACTTGTTATTGACACTCCCGCAAGTGAAGAATTACGCAAATTAATGCATCGTATGATTGACGGAATTCGCGCCGACATGGATGCCCTTCGTTTCAACACGGCTATTGCCAAGTTGATCCAACTGAATAACGCGCTGACACAAGAATCTGCCGCAGTCGGTGGCTCACCGCGAGAAGTCGTGGTTCCGATGGTGCAAATGTTGTCTCCGCTGTGCCCACATATCGCCGAAGAGTTATGGAACCGCCTCGGATACGACCACACCGTCACCTTCGTCCCGTTCCCCATCGCCGATCAGTCACTGCTTGTCGAAGAGACCATTGAGTATCCCGTGCAGATCAATGGAAAAGTTCGTGCTCGCCTCACTGTGCCTAGCGAAGCCGATCAAGCAACAATTCAGGCATTGGCACTCGCCGACGAAAAAGTGATTGCTGCGTTAGACGGTGAAGTGCCCAAGAAGATCATCGTGATTCCTGGCCGTATGGTCAACCTGGTTGTCTAGATAAATCTCTAGATCGCAAAGACGCCGTTGACAATCAGCATGATGCTCAGTGCAAGGCTTACTGCCGCGCAGGTTCGAGTCGCCCAAACTAATGAAGTATCGCTCACGCGCTTCAACAAATAGCGTGACCATAAGACTGCAACTACTAGCCCGCCAATAACCGACCACCAACGTCCACCGGCCGATACCGCTAGTCCGAAGATCAACAACTCTGGGCGGGCCACCACAAAAAACAGAGATGGCGCCGTTGATCGATACACCAATGTCGAAAGTGCTGCCAAAACTCCAACGACTCCGGCTGCGATGAGCGCTGTTGGAACATTGGCATCCAGCCAACCCAATATGCGCGAGCCATTCAGAATGATGATCCCGAAAAGAATGGTGAATCGATACAGGTAACCCAACGTTGGCTGACTTCCTCGCCGAACGAGTCCGTGAACCGATTGCGATGCGTGTAAATGACGAAGCGTGCGAACCAGACGCGGTGGGTTAAGCAACAGAATTGTCAGAAGCGCGACCAGCAATGACGACGGAACCGATTCTCGTCGCGGCAGTTCTCCGCCAGATTGCGCGATGCGATCGTTCACGATGTTGGTTTGCAAGATTGCCGACATGGCGTGCTGTTGGTCATCGACTTGCGTGACACCATTGCTCAACCATGCTCCGAGGACGCGTGATGGTTGTAGATAGGTCTGAGACTCATTTTGTGAAACCTGTCGTTTGATCAACAGTGAGTTATTGCAACTCAACCGCTCATTGAGAGCGCTGACACTGCCCGCAAAATCATCTTTTGCCAGTGCAAGCCTCGCCCATCCAGCCAAAGCTTCACCGTGTGTTCCGGCAGCTGCACCAATCGCTGTATGTCCACGCAACAATTGATTAACACCCGAGCCCGAAATCTGACTTTCATAGCGAACCATGATTGAGGCCATACCCATCTGCTTGCGAGCCCACGCAAGTTCAGTATCAGTAAAAACGATGGGGGTTAACCATTGGGTCATCTCAGCCATCGCATAAGCAGCCCAATGATCTGACATGTCGGGCACGAAACCCTCTTCGTTGGCCTTATACATCGTGAGATACTCAAGAATCTGATGCGAGTGATCGCCCCAATGTTCGCCAGGGAATAATCGCTCGGCCCGCGCCAGAGCAAAAAGAGTCTGGCTGGTTGCGAAGAGTCCTACCGCGTCAGAAGCGAACTCGCCATTGAGATTTGCGTCTGCTCGGACAATCATTGAGCCGTCATCACGAGTCTTCAACGAACTTTCTAAGAAACGCAACATTGCATGGATGTCTTCGTCAAACTCCGCTGAGCCGGTGGCATCACGGCGCTCCATGAGTGCTAACACAAAGAGCGCAGCTCCTCCTGTGCTGATACTCACCCCATCAATCAACCCTGCTACTTCAGCATCTTCTGTACTCATTCGAATCACGTGTTTGAATGCCACGTCAATCGCCGCTTCGCTTGATGCAATCGCTGTATCAAAACCCTGACCTCGCGCTTGTTCGAGTGCCAAAATCGTTCCGGCATGTCGAACCCAGTTGTATCCGCCAAGATCGGTGTCTTGTTCAGCGTCGTAGCGATACAAGAATGTCCCATCAGAATTCTGATTCACCGACAGCCAAGAAATCGCTTGCGAAACGGCGGTATCACGCGCATTCTGAGTCGTAGAACCACACAACTGCGGAAGCGCAATCGCTCGAGCGGTCCCGCCGAGAACGAGTAGACCAATCAACCAGATCAATAGGGCTCGACGGTGGCGAAAGATCACATCTCTAGGTTAGGTGGCAGCCACGAGGTCTTGAGTAACCAACTGATCCGACTACCGTTTGCCATGTGAATCATCGCGTGAAGCCGTACATCTTTTTGGCTGCCAGCGCGATATTGGTCGGCCTAGTGCCAATGATCAATCAGCACGACAGCTTCCCCCTCTCGCCCTATCCAATGTTTTCGAACCGTCGCACGACCACCGAATTAGTTGATACGGCAGTTTTTATCACGGAGTCTGGAAGTGTCTTCCGATTGAATCCCGAAATCATCGCTGGGACCGATGAAGTGATCTTGGCCGCACAGACAGTGTCACGTTCGATCGCCAACGGAACAACGGCTCAATTGTGTGCAGAAATCACAGGTCGGTTTGATGCCGACACTGATGGCCATATAGAAATTGTCACCGAAGTTTTTGACGCGCTGAATTGGTACGCAGATGATAAATCACCGATTTCTCGAACAGTCCATGCAACGTGCCAGGACAAGTCGTGATCAAACATATTGATCAGTGGCTTTTCAAAACCGCTCCGTCGTCACGTCTCGCAACGCTTCGAATCTTGTGTGGTCTGTATGCCACGATATTTCTCGTTGCACGTGCGGAGTCGTTTTGGACAACTGCCGATCTGCCAGCCCGCCAAGTTGAAGGTGTGGGTGTCCTGTGGTTCTTAGATAGTCCGTTGTCGGCCTCAATCTTTCATCTCGCCTTTCTGCTCACCATCGTTTTGGGCGTTGCTTTCACTTTGGGTTGGCGATTCCGTTTGGTTGGACCTACGTTTTCACTTCTCTTCTTATTCGTTGCGACGTATCGACTTTCGTTTGGCCACGTCATTCATACTGAGCACCTCATCGCTCTGCACTTACTTGTTCTCGGGTTTACTCAATCGGGTGATGCGTTGTCTCTCGGTCGTAGAGCTCAGAAGAACGACGCCGAACGCCAATCAGCGGTTTACGGTTGGCCGATCCAAATCATGATTCTGCTGACAGTGATCACGTACGTATTGGCAGGAATCTCCAAAGTGCAACACGGCGGTTGGGATTGGCTCACCGGTGATGTGTTGCGTAATCAAGTCGCGTACGACAATCTGCGTAAAGAACTTCTTGGCAGCCCGCATTCTCCATTTGGTGGCTGGCTCGTTCGGTTTGGATGGCTTTTCCCACCAGCCGCAATCGCCACATCAATTGTTGAAATTGGCGCATTCGTGGCGCTCGCAAATCAACAACGGTTGCGCTGGGCATTCGCTTTGTCGGCGTGGGCATTTCATGTTGGCGTCGTGCTCACGATGGCGATTTCGTTCCCCTACCCGCTCTCATTTGTCGCCTATGCCCCACTCTTCGCCGTTGAACAGATTTGGTCAACGAAACTTGTGACACGATTACTCAGACGAAAGACGTATCTATGAACGACACATCGATGATTTCGGGAATTATTGAAGGC
>WLMQ01000179.1 GCA_009700145.1 Actinomycetota bacterium | reverse complement strand
GGCTGAAGTCAAGAATTTTGCTTTGTGCTTCACCGGTCAATGACTCATCGATGGCCAACATTCCACCAGCAGTGATTTGCAACTTGCCCAAAGCGGGATCACGCTTAGCAATGCCCTTCTTCAAGTCATCGCCCCAAACATTTTGGTACTTGTCAGGATCAAAAAAGATCGGCATCCAACCATCGGCGACTTCGGCAGTTGCCGTGACGCTCAGACCCATCAAACTGGCCCACCAGATCGGGATGTCTTTACGAATTTCTGCGCCTGGCTTAATGATCTTGAGGGCCTTACCCAATCCTGTTCCGAGACCCGTGGGCAACGGAGCCTGCACAGTTTGACCTTCAATATGAAACGGTTCTTCGCGAGCCCAGATGTGGCGACATGCCTGGATGTATTCCTTAATGCGCAACATCGGCTTTTCGTATGGCATGCCATGGAAGCCTTCGATCACTTGCGGGCCACTTGCACCAAGCCCAAGAATGAATCGACCGTTCGAGACGTAGTCACAACCAGCAGCGGTCATGGCCATCAGCGCTGGCGTACGACTGAAAACGTTCAGAATTCCGGTACCAATTTCGACCTTGTTGGTCTTGGCGGCGAGGTAACCAACCTGGCTAATGGCGTCGGCACTGTAGGCCTCGGCAATCCACACGGCATCAAGGCCAGCCTTTTCGTATTCGACAACTTTGTCAACCGCGGCATGAAATCCACCGGCGTAATTGAGCATCATGGACAGTTTCATATTTTCCCCTTGTTGTATGAGATTGACTTCAGAACATTCGCCCCTAGGCGTGACCTCAACCCTACGAGTGCGACGAGGCGCCCGACGAACTTTCAGTCACTCCGATATTGAGATTTCCCGAACGGAATCCTTCGAGATCGAGCGTGACGTATTGATATCCAGCAGCCTTCACTGCCTCAATAATGAAAGTTCTCTGTGAAATAGCGTTTTCAAGTTCTGACTCGACGACTTCGATCCGTGCCGTTTCGCCATAATGGCGTACTCGCACTTGCCTAAAGCCCAAACCATGCAACGCCGCCTCGGCGCGATCAACCCGACTCAAAATTTCCACACTGACCGGGGTGCCATACGGGACACGACTGGCCAGGCAAGCCGCAGCTGGCTTATCCCAGGTCCGTAGTCCCATCGCTTGCGACACCAATCGCACGTCGTCTTTCGTAAACCCGGCTTGCACCAGCGGAAACACTGCGCCACGTTCAAGAGCGGCGCGTTGGCCTGGTCGATGGTCGGCCAAATCGTCAACATTGACACCAAGGATGACCGTCGCACCCTCACTGTCGGCAATGGGACCAACGACATCCATGAGCTCGGCCTTGCAGTGATAACAGCGATCAATGTCGTTTGCTCGGTACGCAGCACGTTCCATTTCGGCGGTATTAACCGGCGTCCAACGCAAATTCCATTCAGTTGCTAATTGCCGACAATCTGCTTCTTCGTCGCCAGCCAAACTGGGCGACACCGCTGTGACGGCATGGGCTCGTTTCGGCCCCAGAACTTCGTGGGCAACTGCCGCAACAAAAGCCGAGTCAGCGCCACCGCTAAAGGCCGTCACCACGGGACCTAAATCGTCGATGATCGCCACCAATTGAGTCATCTTGGCCTGCACTTCAAGAGGAAGTCTCAGGGTTTCGAATCGTGCCACTCCTCTATCGTGCCACGCCGAGGTGCCCAATTGCTCGCCGTTGGCTCTCTCATTTATCACCGAGAACGGGCAGACTCTAAGAACCATGACCACGGCCCCTGAACGTTTCCCTCTTTCTGACGCCCGCGAGGCTTACGTTGGCTTGGCATCTGGCCTGCAGTTACGAACCCTCCACCGGGGCCCCGAGAATTCAGAGAGTCCAGTTTTCTTACTCATCCATGGACTTGCGTCGAATTCCCGCATGTGGGACGGAGTCGGATCAGTTCTTGCCGCCAAAGGCCATCGCAGTATTGCTGTCGATCTTCGGGGGCATGGACGCAGCGACAAACCCGACGATGGTTACGACTTTGACACTGTGACTCGTGATCTGTGTGAATTGCTCGATGCTCTGGCAATCGACACAGCAATTTTTGTTGGCCAGTCGTGGGGAGGCAACATCGTCGTTCATGCAGCCCATCAACATCCCGACCGCGTCATTGCAGCAGTACCAGTTGATGGTGGCTTTATTCAACTCGGCGACTCGTTCCCCGAATGGGAAGTTTGTGCTGAGCGCATGCAGCCGCCACGTCTCGCTGGAATGCGCGCTGGCCGACTCGAGAGCGCGATTCGTGCCACCAATTCTGATTGGCCTGAATCAGGAATCATTGGATCGCTTTCCAATTTTGAATTTCATGATGACGGAACGATTAGCCCGTGGCTCACCTTTGATCGACACATGTTGATTCTCAAAGAATTATGGATGCACCGTCCCTCGGACATGTTCGCGTCGATTGAGCGGCCCGTCTTGTTTATGCCAGCCGACTCAGGTGATGTGGCGTGGACAAACAACAAGGAAACGGCAATTAGTGCAGCCCTGACAAAACTGAAGAACGGGCGCGCTCACTGGTTTCGCCCTGCACACCACGACCTACATGCACAGCATCCCGAGCGATGCGCCGATGTTCTGATCACTAATTACAAGAATGGTTTCTTTTCATGAGTCCTTCCCCGCGCATTTTGACCATCATGGGTTCTGGCGAAACTGCACCCACGATGATGAAACATCACCGTGAATTGATTGCCCGATTTCCTGGAACACCAAAGGCAGTCGTTCTCGATACTCCTTACGGTTTCCAGGAAAATGCTGCCGAACTTGCATCAAAGGCTGTTGAGTATTTTCGCAAAAGTGTTGGACATCCGATAGAAATCGCAGGGCTCACTCGACTGCACGATGAAGATACTTTGATCATTGAGCAAGGACTCTCACGAGTTCGCCAAGCTGATTACGTCTTTGCCGGCCCTGGAAGTCCGACTTATGCGCTTCGCCAATGGGCTGGCACATCTGTTCCTGACATCGTGCGTGGAAAAATGCGTACTGGTGGTGCAGTTACCTTTGCATCTGCTGCAGCTTTGACTCTTGGTCGTTACACGGTTCCGGTGTACGAGATTTACAAAGTTGGCAATGATCCATACTGGCTCGAAGGACTCGATGTCCTGGGCGAAATCGGACTGAATGTCGCGGTGATCCCCCATTACGACAATGCTGAAGGTGGCCATCACGACACGCGTTTTTGCTACATGGGCGAACGTCGACTCTCAATACTTGAAGAACAACTCCCGACTGATGCTCATGTCATCGGCGTTGATGAGCACACCGGAGTCATTCTCGACCTTGATTCAAACACAGCGACCGTGATCGGCAATAGCACCATTACCGTACGCATTAAAGGACATTCAACAATCCACAATGCTGGCGATGTGATCTCGATTGATGCACTTCGCGACCCGGCCACTGGAGCAACGAATATTCCAATACAAGTCACTCCAACTGATAGCCCGCAAGCAGAACCCAAAAAAGACTCGACGTCTTTAGGTGCCGACACACACGCCGCCGAACGGGCGTTCAATGAAGCAATGTCCACCGGTGATGCTGCGGGTGCCGCCCGAGCCGTGCTCTTGCTTGAATCGGCAATTCATGCCTGGTCGGCCGACACCTTGCAAGGCGAAGAAATGGATAATGCCCATGCCGCTTTACGCTCAATGATTGTTCGTTTGGGCGATGCCGCAGTCGGCGGACTCGCCGATCCTCGCGATGCTCTTGACCCGATCATGAATGTGCTTCTTGAACTGCGCTCTGCTGTTCGGACCGACAAGCGCTATGACCTTTCCGACCTGATTCGCGATCGGC
>WLMQ01000178.1 GCA_009700145.1 Actinomycetota bacterium | reverse complement strand
GGCCCCAAGCATGCATAGTTCTTCAAACACGATTCCCGCGCTCGGCGCGCCCATACCGGTCGTTTGCACGCTGATGGGCTTGCCCTCAAAAGTGCCGGTGTAGCCCAACATGCCGCGTTCTTCGTTCACTAAGCGGGCGCCTGGATCAAAGAAAGTCTGAGCGATGTATGTGGCACGGCGGGGGTCGCCAGGGCACAAAACAGCGGGGGCGTAGTCGCCTGGTTCGGCTCGTAAATGAATGGGCATGTTTTCAGCGTAGGCGAGTCAGTTACTCTCATACTGTGCTCCCTGCGCAAATGATCAATACTCACCGCTACGACCTGAACGATCGGACCTTGATTGAGTCATGCGTGCAACAAATGACGACACAGGGTGTGTGCATCTTGAGCGATTTTTTGACGCCAGAAGCAGTCGAGATTTTACGCCAACAAGCAGATTCACTTGCACCTCAAGCTTTTCGATCGGCATCGCGCGCCACGCCATATCTCGGACCAGCCAACGAGACATTCGCGGTGGGGCACCCGTGCAACACCGTCACTCAGAGTTCGGTTGAAGTTGTTGCCTACGACCAGTTTGCTCCCGAAGACGGATTACGTGCTCTGTATGAGTGGGATCCGTTACTTGAGTTCATTCGTAAATGCTTAGGTCTTACCGAACTTTTTCGTTACGCCGATCCATTTGGTGCGCTGAATCTTGCGGTCATGCGCGATGGTGATTCATTGGGCTGGCACTTCGATATGACTGATTTTGTTGTGTCAATTGCCATTCAGTCGTCGTCGAGTGGTGGACATTTTGAAAATGCCAAGCAGATTCGCTCAAGCGATCAGCCGAATTACGAATCGATTCAAAAGGTGCTGCATGGTCAATCGCCCGAGTTAATTCGCACCGAACCGATGACCCCAGGAACCTTGATGTTGTTTAATGGCCGCTGGAGCATGCATCGAGTGACGAGCATCGAGGGTGATGTACCGCGTTACGTCGCGCTCTTGGCGTACGACACCAAACCCGGCACCGACTCGACTGACACACTCAAGATGTCGCGCTACGGACGACTTGCACATCAAACAAACGGAGACATTTCATGAGTGAAACGAGCGACGTAGGTTTCGAAGTTGGTGAAGGATTTGCAGGCGTTGGTGCCAATGCAGCGCATATCAACACTGTTTTAGGAAAAAAATCTGGACCAGTTGGCGGCGCATTTGTCAGCATTTTGGGATCACCAACAGTGGGGCACATTCCGTTTTTGGTGGTGTGGAAGCCCAATGTGCCAGTCACTCCAGCGACGCTGTTCGTGAATAAAGCAGCCATCGTCAACGATCGCCACGGTGAACTCACGTGGGGTGCAGCACAAGCCGGTGTCGCTCACGGAGTCACCGAATTCGCGTCGCGACGGTTCGTCGAAATCGGCCAAAGTGACGCATTTGTCCTGCTCACAGCGGTGTGGGTCAATCCAGAGGCCGACGACGCTGAGGCGGTCTACCGCAATAATCATCACGCCACAGTGGCCGCTCTCGAGCAAGGTTCGGCGTCTCCGACGGAGTCGCTTGCAATTCTTGAACATCTCGCCGGCGGTCAACCGAGCAACCCGTACTTCTTTCGCGGTTGAAGAAATCGAGTGGGTAGCACGCCCGCGCGAATCTCTTGCGCGCTGCCATCTGTCAGGGCTTATGTCAGATTCCCCTTGCATTAGGGGTCGTCCGTAGAGCAGAATGACATGCATGTAGTTACACGTGTGGAACTGCCCTGCGGATAACGCGGACAAGAACCACACACGAGTGACCTAAGGGTCAAGATGGCAGGCAGCCACATGAACGATTCGATGAGCGAGAACAACAACTGGCAGGACCAAGCGAACTGCTTGGGCGTCGACCCTGACCTCTTTTTCCCCGAGCGTGGAGCTTCCACCCGTGAAGCCAAAGAAGTGTGCCGTGGATGTGTTGTACGCATGGATTGTCTTGAGTACGCACTGGTGAATGGCGAGAAGTTCGGTATTTGGGGTGGCTTGTCAGAGCGCGAACGCCGTCGTTTGCGTCGCCAGCGCGCTCAGTCAAATCGTCGTATTGCCACTGCCTGAGTTTTTAATCGTCACGCGACGAATGTAAAGCCGTGACTTCGGCGAAATTCGATTGTTTGTTCTGCACTGAGATCAAGTTCATTCCAACGTTGTGGTGAAATCTTGTTCAGCGCGTTCAGCGATATCAGACCAACAAGTTCACAATGATCAATCTCGACATTGTGTTGTTGAGCGAAGTAATGAACGCGGTCGGTTGCAATGTCGGGACCAATGCGTTCGGGATCAATCAAATTCATGCTGATTTGCCAATGATTTCCGACGTGAAGTGCCAATGTACGAATTCCGTCGCCGCGCACTGATTGGGCAATAGAACGGGCATTTTCTGCAGACGTTTTTGTGTCAAGCCAGATGTTGTAGGCAACTAACAAATTGCGGGCACCAACACACATCGCACCGGCGGTTGCATGGGGGACTTGTGGTCCGTATTGCGGGTGCAGATTTGTCCACGCATCACGACGTAATTCTGGAAGCGATCGTTCGGTGCCATAAACAAAACATGGCACTAACAATTCAGAACTGGCCCAGTGAGCAAATTCATCACGTGCAGTCAAAGCCTCGTGCATTGTTGAACCATCAAGTGGAACGAATGGAACAACATCAACGACACCGAGTCGAGGATGAACACCTTGATGCGTATCCAGTTGAAGAAGTTGCACTGCGAGTTTGGTTAAACGTTGCGGAGCAACGACACCGGTCAACGAGAAAACGCTGCGATTGTGTTCGGTATCAAAATGAACGTCGAGAAGGTCATCAGCGCACACCTCTGCCAGTTGACGAATTGCGCTGATATTGCGTCCTTCGCTGATGTTGATGACGCACTCAAGCACATGACCACTTTGGCACATGGGCTTTTGGCGAATAAGCCCTACTCAGAGTCCGAAATGGGTGCTACTCTGACATCATGCTTGCTGGCTTATTTGATGGACCTGAGGTCATTGTTGTACTCGTCGTGATTTTGGTGCTTTTCGGGGGCTCGCGCATCCCGAAGTTGGCCAAGAACCTCGGCCAGGCACAGAAAGAATTTAAGAAGGGCTTGGCCGAAGGCGCCAAGGAAGAAGACGACTCAAAGTCCGAATAAACCCCTAGTCAGAATGATTCACTGATCCGAACCCACACGGGCTCGGATCAGATCTGTACTGATTGAGCGTTCAGACCGCCCGTACGGCGATTCGGCGGCGTTTGTTGATACGGCGACGCTCGCGTTCGCTACATCCGCCCCACACACCGTGATCGATGTGGTTTTGCAGGGCATATTCCAAGCAAGCGGCAGTCACTGAGCAGGTCGCGCAAATCTTGCGGGCCCTGTCGACGCCCACCCCATCGCTGGGGAAAAAGGTATTTGGCGGGTAAGCGCGGCAAGCGCCGTCGGCCATCCACGAGGCTATTGAGTCTTCATTCATGGGTATTTCTCCTTGTGCGAAGGTGGTTTCCGCCCGCTTCGCCCTATGAGAAGTTGAGTTCTCCTTGACCCCAGTGAGACGTTCTCTGAGGTTGTTGTCGTTCCCAACCGCTTTCAGTTAACCATGCCTGGCTTGAGAGAACCAGTCAGGGCTAGTTCTGACACGCAAGTATCGCCGATAGGGTTTGTCTGACCAGCGGTTTTCCTGGTGAGAAATCAGTAAGTTTTTTGGCATTAGCCCGAGAATTGACCGAGATCTTGCCTGACCACGGCATTTCGCACTCAAGGAGTTCTATGTCCGATCTACATACCTCAGCACAATCTCGAGCACATGTCCGCATCGTGTTTCTCGGCCCAGTAGCTCCGCACTGGGACGTCGTTGGCGACTTTGG
>WLMQ01000177.1 GCA_009700145.1 Actinomycetota bacterium | reverse complement strand
TCAACGATGTCTAGCGGGGGATGGAAGTAGTGCTCTGAACGCTTGCGATCGGCGAGGTGGGCGGGGTCTTCATCATTGATCCAGCCCGTGTCGACGCTATTCATATGAATGCCATCGGCGTGATAATCGGCAGCCGATGTGCGCGTCATCATGTTGAGCGCGGCTTTGGCCATATTTGTGTGCGGGTGACGCGTGGTCTTGAGCTTGCGGTAAAACTGACCCTCAACCGCTGACACGTTGACGATGTGCTTGTCGCGATTGTCGGTGCGCAACATCAATGGTTTCAAACGGGCGTTTAAAACGAATGGCGCGACGGCATTCACTAATTGAGTTTCGAGCAATTCAACAGAAGAGACTTCGGCCAGGGTGAGGCGCCACGAATTGCGATCACGCAAATCAATCTGTTGCAGGTCTTGGTCGAGTTGACCCTCGGGGAACAGGTGCGAAGGAAGATCGCGATCTTCAGCAATCAATTCAGCTTGTGAAAGTTCGGCCGAGCGCGTAATGCCCGGTGCTGTTGTGGGGCTCAGCCCAGCAAGTTCTAGGGCTTCGACTTCGCCGGCGGGCAACATGTTGTACCCACGCAAACCCTCATACGCTCCAACGAGTTCGCGAACGTTGTTGGGCATATCGGTGATGGATGCACTTTCGAGTTCCATCATGTGGCGATAAAACTCGGGTGGTCGACGCACCGTTTGGCAGGCATTGTTCACGATGTAATCAAGTCGGTCGTACTTGGTCATCACGTGATGACAAAAAGCTTCAACGCTCGGTGTGTGGCGTAGATCGAGTCCGTAAATCTCGAGCCGATGACCCCAATCAGCAAAGTCGGCTTCGGCTGCGTAGCGCATTGCCGAGTCGCGTGGAAACCGAGTCGTCACAATTAAGTGAGCACCAGCGCGCAATAACTTGATGCCGGCTTGATAGCCAATTTTGACGCGGCCACCAGTAAGTAGTGCAACCCGACCCGAAAGATCAGCGGTCTCGCCACGTTTGTTGTAATTGAACTCAGCGCACGCAGGACACAACTGATCGTAAAAGAAATGGATCAGCGTGTATTTGACTTTGCAGACGTAGCAATGTTGTTCTTTGTTGGTCTCTACGAATGCAGCGCTCGTCAAGCCATCATTAATTTCATCATTGATCTCGTCACCTTCAACAAGTTCGGGTGGAAAAACATTGGGTGTGACAAAGACTGGTTTGGCACGAAGCGCACGAATAGCGGCCTGAGCCAAATTCTCTTGGTGGCGCGCGGTCTTTTCGTTTTTGTCGCTACGACGCTGATCTTTGATGAGTTTGCGACGTAAAGATAAATCGGGTTCGTATAGATCGCCGGCCAGGCTCAATAACTTGACGCGTATGTCCTGTGGAATCGCCGCAAGCAATGTGCGATCAGAAATAAGTTGCTCAAGTAGTTCAATAGTCGCGGCAACCTGAGGATCTGTCTCGCTATTTTCCGATTCGTTGTTCGACATGGGCGCGAGAAGAGTGGGGCTTACGAATTCAGTTCAAGAAAAACTAAGGGGATTTCGCGATTGGTGCGATTTTGGTAGCCGCCGTAGTTGGCGTACTTGGCAGTGATCTCGGGCCATAAGTTGGTGCGCTCTTCAGATGTTGCAATGCGCGCTGTACGAGTGGTCTTCTTGCCGCGAATATCGACTTCGACCGTGGGGTTGTCCTGCAAATTCAAGAACCAAGCTGGGTGATCGTCGTCTCCACCTTTGCTGGCGACAATGACCCATGTATCGCCAATCTGAATCGGTGAGGTGAGCATGACGAGACGCTTTTGACCACTCTTGCGGCCAGTGGTGGTCAACTTGAGCACGGGCATCTTGCCAGCATCCCAACCAACCTTGCCAAATGACACGGTGAGCAACGTTTTGTGAATGGCGTTCATGGACTTCAGGGCAAAGCGACTGGGCATGGCATTGACGGTATCGGGGTCACCAGTCGCCGCGTCGGCCAGCTTTCTTGTCGCTGTCCTTTTTCTTGCTTGAAAGACGCCGTTCGATCGCACCCCGGCTGGGTTTGGTTTTGCGGCGTGGTGGAGCCGGGGGAGCCGCAGCGATATCGATCATCTCGATGAGCTTGGCGATGCATAACTCACGATTACGCCACTGGCTACGAGTCTCTTGGCAGGTCACCGAGATCTGCTCACCAAATGCCGCGATGAGCCGTTCACATTTCACGACCGAACCGCTCAGAGAGGCCGTTAAAACGGTCAAGGTGGCCTTCGACGAGACCTTATTGACATGTTGACCACCTGCGCCAGCAGAGCGGGCAAAAGTCCACTCGATGGCATCATCGGGAATCTCGATTCCGCGCGTGGTTTTCACATTGCCATTATGGCGCATAAAACTGAATGGTTTAGTTACGCGGAACCTTGATCCACGGCTGATCTTTGTCTACGCGGGGTTCGCCAGGAAGACCAAGAACTTGCTCTCCCAAAATATTGCGCATGATTTCGCTGGTGCCGCCTTCAATTGAGTTGGCTCGTGAGCGCAAGAACGAGTGGCGCACTCCGCCTTCAGATCCGTCAACTGACAACCCATCGGGGCGACGGAATGTGAAGTCGTAATTGATCATGCCATTGGCCCCAAGCAACTCAACGCTGAACTCGGTGACCTTCTTGTTGAATTCGGCCAACATCAACTTGGCAATTGAGCCTTCTGGTCCGGGGTTGCCGGCTTTCGCTGCTGCAGCACCGCGAGCATTCGTGAGACGAAGCACTTCACTCTTGCAATAGAGCTGCATCATTTGATCTTTATGAGCACCTGTTTGTAGTTCTGGTGCTAGTTCTTTCCAAATGCGAAAGGTCTCGTCAATGGGTCCGCGACGCTTGGCATTGCCACCGCCACCTCCACCAATTGCGGTGCGCTCGTTCATCAATGTCGTCAACGCAACGCGCCAACCTTCGCCGACTTCACCAACTCGCTGTGAATCAGGAACTCGGGCGTCGGTCATGTAGACCTCGTTGAATTCGGCCTCACCAGTGATCTGACGCAACGGCCGAACTTCAACTCCGGATGAATGCATGTCGATCGCGAAGTAGGTCATACCTTTGTGCTTGGGCTGATCGGGATCGGTACGCGTAACGAGCATGCCCCAGTCGGCAAGGTGCGCCAAGGTGTTCCACACTTTTTGTCCGTTGATGACCCATTCATCACCGTCACGCACGGCGCGAGTTCCGAGACCTGCGAAGTCTGAACCAGCACCGGGCTCGCTGAACAACTGACACCACTTTTCTTCACCCGTAAACATCGGGCGTAAGAAACGCTTCTTCACTTCTTCAGAACCGTGTGTCGCAATCGTTGGTCCAGCCAGTGCAATGAAGAACGTTGCGGGGTCTTGTGCTGCAGCGCCAGCTTTGCGAAGACGTTCTTCAACGAGACGATTCAAGTCGGGTCGAAGTCCGAGACCGCCACAACCTTCGGGGAAGTGCACCCATGCCAAGCCGTGGTCATAACGGGCGCCACGGAAAGCGACGTTGTCCATTTTCTTTGGATCGTTGGTGGCCAGTAGCGCATCGAGTGCGGATTCGACCGTGGCTTTAGCAGTATCAACTGATGTGGCTGTGCTCATGACAACAGTCTCTCAGTCGACAAGCGTTTGGGCAAAGTCGAGATCCCGCACAAATTGGTTCTCATTGATCGTTCTAGAGGTATGACGAAACACAAAAAGCGCAGTTGGCTCACCGGCCGGGCCGAAATGGAACGCCGTATGCAATTGATCTTCGCCGATTCCCGATTCAACGTTGAACTTTGGGAAGAAGCGGGGTGCCCTGCTGAAGTCGGCTATCGCATTCGCCAATTCATCCAGTTGCCACCCAGCGAATGTCCTTCAGGTTGGGAAGATGACAACGTCCTTGATGAAGATTTTTGGC
>WLMQ01000176.1 GCA_009700145.1 Actinomycetota bacterium | reverse complement strand
GGACGCTCATACGTCGGAATAGGTTGCCCGAGATTGATTTCCATCTTCGGGTTTTGGTGACGGTGCAGATCGGTCCAAACGACATCCATGTGGCAACTCTAAACGCTGTGAGTTACCCAAGCCACACTGCTGAGTTGCCAGCAATCAAGGATGATTCGTCAACTCTTGAGAAGGCCTCTGGCAGTGAGCCCAAAATCAGTTTGCGACCAACCATGATTTCATGCGGAATTTCTACAGCCTCTGCCGAAGTATTGACAACGACCGCATACGAGCCACGCGTAAATGAAAACAGTCCATCTGTGCCGTCGCCGACAAATTCGATTGCTTCACCTTGTTTGACCATGTCAACTCTGAACGACAACGCTTGGCGATACAAAGCCAACATTGATTTGCAGTCGTAATCCTGAACCTCGACCGAGAAGGATCCCCAACCTTCTGGCTGTGGCATCCAGGCCTTCGCCGATGACGATGTTGAAAATCCATTGAGGTTTACTGAATCAGTAGTCCAGGACATTGGTACGCGACATCCATCACGCCCTTTTTCTCGACCTTCAGTGCGAGCAAAGATCGGATCTTGTCGGGCTGAATCGGGAATTTCTAACACTTCAGGCAAACCGAGTTCTTCACCCATATATAGGTATGCGGCTCCTGGCAAACCAAGAATGAGCAGTGCGGCAGCACGTGCTCGTCGATGACCGAGTTCTAAGTCAACCGGCGCGTCACTATTGACCAAGTTGCTTCCAGTCCACGATGACGTGAGATGGGCATCGGCTCTTCCGTAACGAGTCACAACTCGGTGAGCATCATGATTATTCAAGGCCCACGTGAGAGTTGCGCCCGCATCGTGCAACGCTTGATACGAACGCGCTGCGGCTTTATGGAGGCTCAAGGCATTCCATGGACTCAGCAACAGATCAAAAGTGAACGATTGATGAAACTGATCAGGCTCGACATAACGCAGAAGTAAATCGGGCTTACCGGGCGTGTATGCCTCAGACACCGTCACCAACTCGCGACCTGGATGATCAATCTCGTACTGATTAACAACTTCGCGCCAATGACGCCATGCATCATGCGCCGATGGCCAGAAGACCGTGTACGGGTTAAACGCCCACGCATCTGTTTCGGCGACAGCGCCCGTAATCGACGGAGCATCAGGAAGATCAGGATGTTTCCCAACAACGGTCACTGCATCAACTCTGAAGCCATCGACTCCGCGATCGAACCAGAAGCGCAACATGCGATCGAAGTAGTCAACAACGTCGTCGTTGAGCCAATTGAAATCGGGTTGCCATGGTGTGAAGGTGTGCAAAAACCACTGCCCCGACGTTCCATCTGGCTCTGTAATGCGCGACCACGCACCTCCACCAAAAACTGCCATCCAATTATTTGGAGGCAGTTCACCATTCACACCTTGACCATCGCGGAACCAAAACCGTTCGCGTTCTTTACTTCCTCGTCCAGCAGCTACTGCTTCGGTGAACCAAGCATGTTGATCACTGCAGTGATTTGGAACTACATCCATCAAGATGCGTAGTCCAAGTTTGTTTGCTCGAGTAATCAACTGATCAAAGATGTCAAGATCACCATAGGCAGGCTCAATATCGAAATAGTCCGAGACGTCATAGCCATGATCCATTTGCGGAGATGGGTAACACGGATTCAGCCACACACCGTCAACGCCCAGCGAAGCGATGTACTCAAGATGCTCGAGTAAACCAATCAGATCACCAGCACCGTCACCATTGCCATCAGCGAACGAACGTACATACACCTGATAGATAACTGCGTTACGCCACCACGGTTGCTGTGCCATTGGTTTTATTCTCCAATATCACGAAATGGCGTATCTAAAAATGGAGGCCAGTCTCCGCCACCATGCGCCTCAATTGATGCACCGCTGACATACGAAGCCATGGGTGATGACAAGTACACACAAACATCACCGATTTCAGTGGGTTGAGCCAAACGTCCGATCGGAATTTGCGCACCGGTACGACGCACGCCTTCTTCATCGCCGTAATGCAAGTGCGCTAATTCTGTTCGCACCATTCCGACGGTTACTAAATTGACGCGTACTTTTGGCAACCACTCTTGTCCTGTCGTGCGGGTGTAGTTAGCCAATGCGGCTTTCGCAGCGCCATACGCCGCAACAGTTGGCGCTGGGCGCTCAGCTGAGACACTTCCGATATTCACGATTGATCCACCGTTTGGTTGATTCTGCATATGTCGATTAGCGGCCTGACTGCACCACATCGCCGAGAACAAATTGACCGCCACAATCTTTTGCGCAAAGTTGGCTGATCCAGTTGAAGTATCAGACGGAGGACTACCACCGGCGTTGTTCACCAACATGTCTAAATGTCCAAATCGTTCGACGATCTGATCGATCACGGCAGTTGCCTGGTCGGCGTCGCGTAGATCAACTGGATAGGCCACCCAGTCCTTGGGCAAGTCATCTGGAATCGAGCGAGCGCACACGACAACTTGTGCTCCCGCGTCGGCAAATCGCTGAGCAATCCCCTTGCCCACACCCTTGGTGCCACCCGTAATGAGGGCTACTTGTCCAGAAAAGTCAATTGTGATTGCCACATCACGAACCTTAGTAGGAAGTCCTCGCTCGTTTCTGACGCTTCGTCAGATGGGGAGTACGCTCAACTCGTGGGAATTTCTTCAAATATCAACGACCGCGGTATCGCCGAGGTCATCATGGACTGTCCGCCTGTCAATGCCCTCACCGTGGCTGAATGGTTCGAGGTCGCCGACACCATCACGGCCTTGGGTCGCGACACAAAGGTACGAGTCGTCATCTTGCGAGCCGAAGGCCGTGGCTTCAACGCTGGGGTCGACATCAAAGAGATGCAGAACACCCAAGGTTTTGACGCGTTGATCGGTGCGAACAAGGGTTGCTATGCGGCTTTTGCCGCGGTCTATGACTGTCCTGTCCCGGTCATCACTGCTGTTGCCGGTTTTTGCGTCGGCGGCGGTATCGGTCTCGTTGGCAATAGCGACATCATCATCGCCAGCGACGATGCATTCTTTGGTCTGCCCGAAGTTGACCGTGGAGCACTTGGCGCGGCAACTCACTTGGCACGCCTCGTTCCCCAACACAAAATGCGCGCCATGGTCTATACGTCGGCGACTGCTACTGCTGCCGAACTCCATGCGTTTGGCAGTGTCTTGCAAGTTGTGCCGCGTGCCGAATTACGCGACGCTGCCATGAAAGTCGCTGAAAGTATCGCCGATAAACACCCCACCGTGATTCGCGCCGCCAAAGAAAGTTTGAATGGCATCGACCTCTGGGATGTCAAGCGCAGTTACCGCTTTGAACAAGGTTTTACTTTCGAACTCAATCTGACTGGTGTCGCCGACGAATTACGTGATGATTTCGCGGGTACTGACAAAAAGAATAAGAATGACGGCAAGTGAGATGAGCGAGCCACGTAACAAAATCATCACCGAAGATCAAGCAGTCGCCACACTTCAAAGTGGAATGACCCTAGGCATAGGTGGTTGGGGTAGTCGACGCAAGCCAATGAGCTTGGTGCGTTCACTTCTTCGCTCAGATATCACCGACCTCACCGTCGTTTCATACGGCGGCCCCGATGTCGGCTTGTTGTGTGCCGCCGGAAAAGTGAAGAAGCTGATTTACGCGTTCGTTTCACTTGACTCAATTCCGCTTGAACCACATTTTCGTTTAGCCCGCCAGAACGCAACGATTCCCGAGCCAACCGAATGGGATGAAGGAATGTTGCAGTGGGCATTGTTTGCTGGATCACTACGTTTGCCGTTCTTGCCCACTCGTGCCGGTCTCGGTAGCGGAGTCATGGATGTCAACCCATCGCTCAAAACGGTGAAGTCGCCGTATACCGATGGCGAGGAACT
>WLMQ01000175.1 GCA_009700145.1 Actinomycetota bacterium | reverse complement strand
TTGGTTGCTTACCGCGACCGTCAGGGCATGGGACAGACTTGTGTCGCTCTGTCTTGAGGGTGGCGGGTCTCAGGTGTAGTGGTAGCGTAAAAGTCCGCTGGGGCGATTAGCTCAGTCGGCTAGAGCGCCACGTTCACACCGTGGAGGTCGTGGGTTCGAGCCCCGCATCGCCCACCCAGCCAGACCCGGTTGCCTTTGGTAGCCGGGTCTTTTGTTTGTCCCCGATTCAGGTGGCCAGACGGGCTAATTTGGCGTGGTGCGACGACTCTGTGAAAAGCCTGGATGCGGACAGCCGGTTGCTGTCATCTACGGCCTGGCTCCGAGCGGCACTGATGCAGGCTTGTGGGTCGATCACTGGTCGCCCGAGCGCATTGATGAAGTTCCGCCACCTGGTGCTCGCGGAGTGGTGTGTCAGAAACATTCAGAGTCGTTGTCGGCTCCACGCGGTTGGTCGTTTGAAGATCGACGTGAGGCGATTCCGCGATTGTTTAAGACGCGCGATCGTGGCAACTTGAGTGCTGTTCCTGATCCGACGAACGAAACTCCGCGACCAAAAGATTCAACCGGCGCTACGAAGCGCGACGTCACTGGCGCAGTCAAGCGTGATGGAACTGGATCAACGAAACGACCACGTCCAGCTGATATTCCGCGGCCGAGTTTGTTCGCCGCACTGGACGAACCAGTCGTTGAGGTCGAGCCCGTTGTTGAAGTTGCAGTCGTTGAAGAAGTTGTCGAAGAAGAAGTCATTGAGATCCTGCCGACTCAAGATGATTCAACCGAACTCTTGATTCGTCAAGATGTTGACACCCGTTGGGCTCCGCATTTTGATCCCGATGACGACCTTGGCGGAATGCTGGACGCCACTGGTTCGATGTTGCGTGACGCGTTTCGCTCGCGTCACAACGGCCGTCCCGAATCGTGAGTTAACGGCCCCTCATGGATATTCGAGTTGATGTTGAACTGCCGTGCGCAATTGATGCGGTGTTACCGCTGATTAATGATTTAACGCAATATCCGCAATGGATGGGCCTTGTTCATGCTGTGGTGCCCGAAGCCAATAATCAAGCCTGGCAGGTCGAACTACGCGGGAAGATTGGGCCTTTTGCCCGCTCAAAACGTCTCCGTATGATGCAAGTCGAAACGTCTGAGCCACATCACGTACGTTTTGAACGGCAAGAAAACGATGGTCGCTCGCATAGCGTTTGGGTCCTTGATGCTCAAGTCACTGAAGTCGGTTCGGCTTCTACACTCAACATGACTCTGCATTACGGCGGTCGTTTGTTTTCGAATGTTGTCGAGCGAGCACTACACGACGAAATTGAAGCCAGTAAACAGCGACTCCGCGAACTCGTTGCTCAGTAGCTGGCGATTATTGCGCCCACGCGCTGTAACGGCCATTGTCGCGTTGTTGAAGATGCAGCGACATTGAAAAGCATTCCGACAAATTCTCGGCAGTGAAACATTCAGTGATCGTTCCACGAGTCATGGCCTTGCCATCTTTCAAGAACAAAACATGGGTCATGCCAGGTGGAATCTCGTCAACATGGTGAGTTACCAAGACAAGTGGCGCAGCGTTGGCATCAAGAGTGAGTTCACTGAGCGCTTCAACGAGTTGCTCGCGGCCACCAAGGTCGAGTCGAGCGCTGGGTTCATCCATCAACACAATGTTCGGGTTGTTCATCAGCGAACGCGCCAACAGCACACGTTGCTGTTCGCCCGACGACAACGTTCCAAATGTGCGCTGGGCCAAATTGCCGATGCGCATACGGTCAAGACAAAGTTGTGCTTGTTGGGAATCGGCTTCGTCGTATTGGTGCCACCAGGTTTCAAGGGCGGCGTTCTTGGCAGTCATCACCACGTCAAGAGCAATCAGTGCAGGACGCAGTTCGCTGGCAAACGAAGCCGACACGTAACCAATTCGCTGGCGAAGGGTGCGCACATCGGTACTTCCGAGGGTTTGCCCCAACACCGAAACCGAACCATAGGTGGGGTGTTCGTACATTGCGGCAATGCGCACCAACGTAGTTTTGCCAGACCCATTGGCACCAAGAACCAGCCAACGTTGGTCTGCTTCAACCGTGAGCGAAACCGAGTCCAAAATGGTGCGACCGTCCCGAACGAAACTGATCTTGCTGAGTTCGAGGGCTGCGACCACGGTGCAAGGCTACGAGGAACCCTGAGCGATGGGCGAAGAGGCACTTGAGAGTCCCTTGCCTTGCCGAAAACGCCGCTGGGTGCGCGAACATAGAGGCGTGACAGCAACGGTTTCACCTCTTGAGCAATTGAGTGAGGCATTACGAACCGAACTTGGTGCCAAGGCGGTGACCGACCTATCTCGTCTGAGCGGTGGGGCTTCGCGCGAAACATGGAGCTTCAAGGCTGATGATCGTCCGTTGATTTTGCAGCGCCAACGCAAAGGCGACATCCGCGATATGAGTGTTGAGGCGCGAGTGGTGCAGGCAGCGTTCGATGCCGGAGTTCCGGTGCCCGAACTCATTGCCAATGGTTCGGGAGACATTGGTCTGGCTTTCATGATTTTGTCGCACGTTGAAGGCGAGACAATCGCTCGCAAGATTTTGCGTGATGACCAATTTGCCGATGCCCGAACCAAGTTGGTCGCGCAATCGGCACATGCTTTGGCCGCGCTGCACTCAATTGATGCTTCAACAATTACGGGACTGCCAAGTATTGATCAGGTTCAGCAATATCGCGAGTCGCTGGACAATCTCAACGAGGCATTGGGGCAAGCGCATCCGACATTTGAGTTGGCTTTTCGTTGGCTTGAACGCAATCGTCCAACTTCAACGCGCACTGCTCTTGTTCACGGCGATTTCCGTTTAGGAAATTTGATGGTGGGATCAGATGGTTTACGGGCGGTACTCGATTGGGAACTCGCCCATATTGGTGACCCTATTGAAGATTTGGGTTGGCTGTGTGTGCGAGCCTGGCGTTTCGGCGCATCACAACCAGTTGCCGGCTTGGGTGACTACGACACTTTGATTTCTGAATACGAAAAAGCGAGTGGTCTCAAGGTTGACCGTGAAGTTGTTCGCTGGTGGGAAGTCTTGGGCACCCTGAAGTGGGGAATCATGTGCATGATTCAGACCAGTTCACATGTTTTGGGTATGAGTCGTAGTCATGAATTGGCGGCGATTGGTCGACGGGTGTGCGAAAACGAGTATGACTTATTTGTGGCACTTGACGGAAAGTGGTAACGAAGATGGCGATGCCCCATGATGTTCCAACCGCAGCACAACTCATTGAGTCAGTGCGCGAGTGGTTAGAAAAAGATGTGTTGACCTCAACAACTGGCCGCGTGCAGTTTCATTCACGTGTCGCCATCAATGTTTTGGCAATGGTCGAACGTGAATTAGCAGTAGGGGGACAACAAGCCCTCGATCACGCGGCGCGACTTGCGGTTTTAGGCATGAAAGATGATGCCGAACTAGCAACTGCGATTCGAAACGGCGATCTTGATGATCGATTCAACGAAGTCGTTGAACTCGTACGAGCAAGTGTGCTCGACAAACTGGCAGTCGCCAATCCGTCGTACGCCTTGCCTACTTTGAACGACTGATCTGTACTGGTTGGCCGGCTGCAAGCTGACCGCAGGCCGCAGCAATGTCGGTGCCACGGTTGCGGCGAATGGTGGCATTGGCTCCCATGCCCACCAACTGATCACAAAAGGCTTGCACTTGGTTGCGGCTTGAGCCCTTGACTTCGTAACCCGGTGTGGGGTTGAGCGGAATCAAGTTGACGTGTGCCGGCACGCGGAATGAACGACAAATCTGAGCGAGCTCAATTGCGTCGCTCGGGCGATCGTTCACTCCGTCGATTAAGGCCCATTCAAAGGTGAGGCGACGATTCTTTGATTCAAGGAAACCGTTACAGGCTTCCATCA
>WLMQ01000174.1 GCA_009700145.1 Actinomycetota bacterium | reverse complement strand
TTTCGACTGAGTCAACCGACAAACCAATGACCTTGACATTGCGCTTGTCGAATTCGGGCTTGATCTTGGCGACATAGCCAAGTTCGGTGGTGCAGACCGGGGTGAAGTCTTTGGGGTGGCTGAAAAGTACGCCCCAAGAATCGCCGAGCCAATCGTGGAACGAGATGGTTCCTTGGGTGGTTTCGGCGGTGAAATCGGGGGCGGTATCTCCGAGACGAACAGTCATGGTGGATCTCCTGGGTTGTGGCTCGGATCGACCGAACAGATGTTGAAATGACTCTACGGGCAATTCCCGACAAAACCACTCGGGTATTCACAAGGCTCGGCCTGAGGATGTAAGAAGTACGCAAGTTTTAGGTAGTTATGCAGGGGATTGTCGCTGATGTGGGTTAGACCGTAACCCATGGAACTCAATAACCTTTTCGGTCTCCCGGCCCACCCATTGCTCGTTCACTTGCCCGTGGTCATGGTGCCGATGGCGGCACTTGGGGCGATTATTTTGGCGATTTTCCCAAGGTTTTTCTCGCGCTTTGGCTGGTGGGTCACGGGGATCGCTTTCATCGGCGCAGTTGGAGCCATCCTCGCTGCTGGAAGTGGAGAAACCCTTGAAGAGCGAGTTGCCCGCACGTCGACACTGCGTGATCATGCCGAAATGGGCGAAACGGCCCGCTTGCTAGCAGTGGTGCTATTTGTGGTGCTGCTGATTGTCATGTTGGCTCGTAAGTACCGAGCCACAGACATGGCAAAGAAGGCTGTGGCAATTGCTGTGAGCGTTGTCATTGCAGTGTCAGCAGCAGCGGCTGGTTGGGTCATCATTCAAACCGGTCACTCGGGAGCGAAGGCTTCGTGGTGTGAAGTGACAAAGAATTGTCCTAATGTCAAACCATGACCATTGATCGTGTTGCCACCGACAAACTTCTGACAACTACTCGTTCAGTACGCAAGCGGCTTGATCTCACTCGTGAGGTTGAGCCGCAAGTGATTCAGGACTGCATCGATATTGCGATGCAAGCTCCAACCGGAACAAATGCACAGAACTGGGCCTTTGTTGTGATCACCGATCCAGCCAAAAAGAAGTTCATCGCTGATGCATATCGCAATGGCGGAGAAATGATGGCCGGTTCTGGTTATCCGCCGCCGCTTGAACCTGGTGATCCGCGTGAACACGTGATGCCCAAGGTGATGGAATCAGCGGGTTATCTTGGCGAAATCCTTGAACAAGTTCCGGTGTTTGTCATTGCATGTGTGCGCGGCCGCGTTGAGTCGGTACCCATGGTGATTGCTCAGGCGAGTACGTACGGATCAATTTTGCCTGCGGCATGGAGTTTCATGTTGGCTCTGCGTTCACGCGGTCTCGGAACTGCATGGACCACGATTCACTTGTTCCAAGAAAAACCCATTTCTGAACTATTGGGTATTCCCGATGATTGGACTCAGACAGTTCTTTTCCCCGTTGCCTATTACACGGGTGATGATTTCAAGCCAGCTCATCGTTTGCCATCAGACACGATGACTCACTGGGATTCGTGGGGGACTCACCGTTGAGCGTCAAGATTGAGCCAACTCACATTGGCGAACATCTGGCTGGTCGCGAGTTTGTGTATCTCATTACCAATAGCAATGAACGTTCGCATGTCGTTGCACTGCGCCCTGTATTGACAAACAATATTGCTCGCTTCGCAAATACTGGTCGAACACCGTTGGCAAATGTTGCTGCAAATAGTTCAGTGACACTCACGTGGCCACCGTGTGATTCAACGCAGACTCATGAGCATTCAAAGTATTCGTTAGTTGCCGACGGCGTCGCAACCGTCGAGGGCGAAGAACTTCTCGTGACTATCACGAATGCAGTTTTTCACCGACCTGCATAGGACTAGGCGACGTTGGTGAAGTATCCGCTGGCGTCGACCACAATGTCGGCGATGCCGTAGACGTAGAAACACACAGTTCCTCGGGTTGAGACTGGAGCGATCACTGCATTGGGAACTATTTGCCCCGACACAAAGTTCAGATTTGATGCATTGGGGCGACTGTCGCAGGGGTAGACCGTGACGTAACCACCGTAGGGCGATGCTGAAATACCGAGAGCGGTGATGTTGAGTGACACGGAAGTCACGTCACTAACTGGAATGCCTGCTGCACCAACGACTGCAACTTCAAGGGGAGTGCCAGTTCCAAAGATATCTCCGACAGATTGGGCGGATACTCCTCCTCGGCCAGAGCGAGTGTCGGCCAAGCGATGAGGTGTGATGGGGGAATATCCGAGTCCGGTTTCAAAGACTCCATTGACATCGGCAATGACGTCAGCTTGGCCGTATACGTAGAAGCAAATAGTGCCCGCAGGAGAGATCGGTGCGATGACAGCATTCGGAATAGTTTGACCAGTAACAAAGTTCAGACTTGAAACATCAGGTCGAGTGCCGCACGGATAAACCGACACATAACCACCGCCTGCAGAAGAAACCGTATTGGTGATGGTGACGTTCATCGAAATAGCCGTGACACCAGTAGTCGGAATTCCATTTCGACCTAACACAGAAACTTCGAGCGCCGCACCAGAACCATCAAGTTGCCCAACTTTTTGCACAGGTACTCCACCCATTCCAACTCGAGTGTCGAACAGACGAGAAGGCATCGTGGGGTTGAATCCGTTGCCGTCTAAGAGCGATCCGTTGATATCGGCGATGATGTCGACAGCAACATTGCTATAGAAACAAAGAGTTCCGCTATCAGAAAGACGAGCAACTACTGCATTAGGAACGGTGTCGCCAGCGTTGAAATTGAGACTTGAAATTTCGGGGCGACTGCCGCATGGGTACACGGTCACGTAACCAGTACCTGAAGCGTTGGTGGCGGTGACATTGAGCGACACTGCACTGACACCGGCAGGCGCGATGTTGTTCTTGCCTGACACTTGCACCTCTAAGACATAGCTACCACCAATTTGGCGAACTGGTATGCCACCTTCTCCATTGCGAGTATCAAAAATTCGTTGCGGATTAATTGACTTCATCGTGGCAGGGGTCGTTTCAACACCAAGATGTGGGCCGGCCACCATAAGTAAGCGGTTGGGAGAACCAATGCCTGCGTCGTTGATGACGCCTGTTGTTGCGTCGCTGTTCAGTAAATCCGCGACTTGTGCTGGGCTCGCTGATGGGAAAGTGGTGAGTGCGATTGCCACTGCACCAGTCACATGAGGCGTGGCCATTGAGGTGCCGCTCATGGTGGTGTATTCGTACGCCGGGTCGATACTTGCACCGTTGATGTCGTAGCCAGGAGCAAAGATGTCGACACAAGATCCGTAGTTTGAAAACGATGCTCTTCGATCAGACTCGTCGGTGGCGCCCACTGTCAAAGCTGCTGTCACGCGAGCGGGCGAGTGATTACACGCATCGCGTTCGGCGAGATCAATATCGCTTCCGTCATTTCCAGCAGCAACAACTACGACAATTCCTTGAGAGACAAGTGTTTCAATGGCGTTGTCGAGAGTCGTGCTGACTGATCCACCCAAACTCATGTTGACGACGGCTCGTTTGCCGTTAAGTGGGTAAGAGGCGATGTAGTTGAGGCCCGCCAGGACTTGAGAGTTGTATCCGGATCCTCCACAATCAAGAACCCGCACCGGAACGACTAGAGCATCGGTCGCGACGCCGAATGAAGTGCCAACTGCGGTTGATGCGACATGGGTTCCGTGGCCCTGGCAGTCGTTCGTGCCATTGCCATCATTTACCGCGGTATATCCAGTGAGCATTCTCCCTGCGAACTCGGTGTGGCTGGAGATTCCGGTATCAACGACAAAGACAATCGCGTTGCTGCCGCGGTTGGCAGTCGACAGTTGACCATCCAAGATGGGGGATCGCTGGTCAATTCGGTCAATACCCCACGAATGTGTTGTTGTCGT
>WLMQ01000173.1 GCA_009700145.1 Actinomycetota bacterium | reverse complement strand
ATGCCTCTGGTCAGATTGAAGACATCTTGTCTCGATCGGCGGTATGTCAAGTAGGCGAAGGAGCGGGTGTCCCCGTTCGCATCGTGATTGACAGCCATGTAGTCGGAGTCTCAAAACCTGACGCACGAATTTTCGATTTCGGACTTGCGGCATTCACAGAATTTGATCGTTCACGAATTGCGTACGTGGGTGACTCAGTCACGATGGATATTGGCGGAGCGCGTAATGCCGGACTAGTTCCTGTGCTTCTTGATCCGTATGACGATCATGCTGGTGCAGACTTTTATCGCGTGAAGTCTTTGCTCGAACTGTTGTCATGAGCAACGTTCCAGGTTCTGGAGTTTCTGAACGTTGGATTGAGTGGCGTCGTACGGTTGACCTCATCAAGTACGACCAGCGTTGGGATGCGATGGCCGCTCGCGGTGATTCGATTCACGGTGAAGCAGATTTTGTCGAACGACTCATCGGCGATCGCAAAGTTCGTCTGCTTGATGCAGGATGTGGAACCGGGCGTTTAGCGATTGAAATGGTGAAGCGAGGTCATCATGCAGTTGGCGCCGATCTTGACCCCGACATGATTGATCGCGCTGCAACGAAAGCACCACACATTGATTGGCATGTTGCAGATTTGTCGGAGATGAGTCTCGATAGCAAATTTGATGTGATCGTGATGGCGGGAAACATTCCGTTGTTCTGCGCTCCTAGTTCGCAAGCAGCGATCATCCAGTCATTGGCCGAGCATTTAGATCGAGGCGGCTACTTGATCTCTGGCTTCTCGTTAGAGACACGACCCGATGCGTATGCGCGTCGCGATTATCAACGCGATGCGTTAGCCGCTGGACTCACAGAAGTTGCGGTGTATTCAACGTGGGATCAAAATCCATCAACCGATGGAGATGACTACACGGTGATGTTGCACCAAAAGAACTAGGCGTTTTCGACGAGACGTCGAGCGATGACCTTGAGGCACAAGGTTTCGTCGGCACCTTCAAAAATTGACAACACGCGCGCATCAACGAACAGACGACTCACCGAATATTCTTCGGCGTATCCGTAACCACCGTGAATCTGCATTGCTTCGCGAGCAACCCATTCGGCAGCCTTGCACACGTATGCCTTGACCATGCTGGCTTCAGTTGTGCCTTCGCCCTTGGCCATCAACTTTGAAACTTGATAGCTGAACTGGCGACCAGCCTGAATGAGAACTGCCATGCGACCGAGCTTCACTTTGGTCAATTGATAGTCGGCGATGTTGTTGCCAAAAACATTGCGGTTGTTGGCGTAGTCGTATGCAGCTTCATAAGAGGCCTGCATCAATCCGACGGCGCGAGCAGCGGTTTGCAAACGGCCGTTTTCAAAACCTTCCATTTGGTAATAGAAGCCTTTGCCAAGTCCGCCTTCTTCTCCGATGAGATTGGTTGCCGGTACCCACCAGTTTTCAAGTGCGATTTCGTACGAGTGCATTCCGCGGTAACCGATGGTGTCGATTGGGCGACCTTCCATCTTTCCGGTTGATCCGTCGGGCTGAACATTCTGTGTGAATTCAAATCCGTGAGCATCTCCACGCGGCTTAGGCACAATGAACAAACTCAACCCACGGTGGGTCTTTGAACGATCGGGGTCGGTGCGTGCCAACAACATCAACACATCGGCGCGACCAGCAAATGTGCACCAGGTCTTCACGCCATTGATGACATAACCGGCTTCGCCATCGGGACCAACTGCAGGATTAGCGGTGACCTTGAGTCCAGCAACATCGCTGCCGTAGTCGGGTTCGGTGACTGCAACTGCGACCATGGTTTCGGCAGTAGCGAGCCTGGGCAACCAGTATTCTTTCTGAGCTTCGGTACCGCCCTTGACCAATGCGCGAGTCAAAATTTCTGGACGAGTGATCAATGAACCACCGATGCCAAGACTTCCGCGACTGAGTTCTTCGGTTGCGACAACCATGGCGAGGTATTCACCTTCGCCGCCTTCAGAAAAGCCGCCGTACTCGGCCGGCACTGAAAGTCCGAAGGCACCCATTTCGGCGAGACCACTAATGATCTCTTCGGGAACGTCTTCGTTGTAACGGTGCACATGTTCGGCGCGAGGTGCAATGACTTTGTCGGCGAACGAACGGAAAGTGTCTTGCACCATCTCGAAATCGCTGTCGAGGTGGCGAGGTCCTTGAACATCGGCAAGTGATGCAACAAATTCGGGATCACGATAAATCGTGATGAACGATGATGCAGCAGCCAACGGATTTAACTCGAGTCCCCACAATGCCTCGCGACCGATCAATCTGGTCATCAACTCATGTGCCATGTCGGCAGTGAATGCGCAAGTAATGAGACCTTCATGGTCGCCCTTGGCGCCGTAGTCAAGAAGTGAACGAGCTGTTTCAACGGCCGAGGCGGCGTGAGCGAGGTCGTAGGCCAAAACTTGGTGCTTGTCGGCACCACCGGTTGCTGCAAGTTGGCGCAGACCTTTACCAACGGCTTGTGAGGCCAAATCAATGATTTCGTTGGCGGACTGCAGGTCGGGGGTGACAGACGTTGAACTCATGGGCGAAACGCTACCTATGAATGCGCTCGCAGGTAGAAGTCAGAACCCGACTACTTGTGCCCATGTGAGGTGGTCAAGCGTCACGGCGAGGATTCAGGTTCGGATGTGTCAGGCTGAGAGCATGCCAGCGGGTCAATCACCTACCAAAATCAAGCGAAATGTCTGTGTGTATTGCGGGTCAAGTTCGGGCAAAGGCCCCGAATATGCCGCCGAAGCGATAGCGCTCGGCAGAGAATTGGCCTCCCAAAATCTGGGCTTGGTCTACGGCGGTGGGCGCGTCGGTTTAATGGGGCTTGTGGCCGACGCAGTGCTCGATCATGGTGGCCAAGTCCACGGAGTCATTCCTGAACACTTAGTGAGAGCCGAAACTGCTCACCAAGGCCTAACGACCTTAGAAACTGTCGCAACCATGCACGAGCGCAAAGCTCGTATGGAAGAACTCGTAGTTGGCTTCATCGTTTTGCCAGGTGGCTTCGGAACTTTTGATGAAGTGTTTGAAATCTTGACGTGGAACCAATTAGGACTGATTTCAAAGCCCGTGGTCTTTTTGGATGGCACTGGTTATTACGCACCACTTTTTGATGCGTTTGATCACATGATTGCGGCAGGATTTGTCAAAGAGAATTATCGAGTTCTTCTGAACCGCGCGACGACGGTCGATGAAGCAGTTCGGATTGCTTCAAGCCCAGCCGCGGCCGTTGAAGGAAAACTGATTGAACTCGACATCACATCAAAGAGGACGATCACATCATGAATTCATTAAGACCGTTTCGTGCTCAGCCAGATGGAATTAATTGGCCTACTTATAAATGGCCGACTGCAACTCTTGATAAATCGGTGAACCAAGCCGAAGTGAATTCTGCGCTGGCATCATTGTTTGACCACGGAGTAAATCCACCCGCAGGTCAAGGAGTTTCACTTGCGACTCTTGCTGTCCATCGCGGTGCGATTGTTGTCGAACAATACGGTGTTCAACCTGACACTGCCTTTGGACCAGGCGGTCCAGTCGATCAAGACACCACGTTGATTTCATGGAGTATGGCCAAGAGCATGACTCAGGCGGTTCTTGGAATTGTTGTTGATGAACTCGGCATTGATATTGACGCACCCGTTGATATCGGTGAATGGGCCAACGATGAGCGCAGCAAAATTACGCTTCGTCAACTTTTGCAGATGCGTGACGGACTTGATTTTGTTGAAGACTATGTTGTTGACGAGTCAGGAAATTCGGCCTCTGATGTCATCAATATGTTGTTTGGTAGTGGTGCCGATGATGTCGCAACATACGCGCGTTCGCGTCCGCTAAAAAATGCACCAGGCACCGTGTGGTCGTATTCGTCGGGAACAACGAACGTCATTTGTAGTTTGCTGCGGCAATACATCGGTGGTGGAGATGTTGCCGAACT
>WLMQ01000172.1 GCA_009700145.1 Actinomycetota bacterium | reverse complement strand
GTGAAAACATTGGGCGAGATTTCTTCGCAAAGTCCGTCGCCTGTGCATAGATCCTGATCAATCCAGACCTTCATGTTCGCTCGCTTGCTCCTCGGGTAACTCCGCGGTACCTAACCGCTGGTCTGAATACTTTACATGGACGATGGCCCGAACACCGCTTTCTCGGTGACCTCTGCGTGAACTTTTGTCGAAAAATGTGCCCGTTGACCTGATCAATTGTGAATCAGCGAGACGAAGTGATCGAGTTCTGACCTCGCCGAGACCAAAGTCGTTGTGGGGGTGTAAGTTCGCAGGACTAGGCACTGGTGGAAAGACGAGGGCATGAACGAGGACATGGACGATCCCCGCTCAGACAACGGAACGCTCAACGACGATCGAGCGACGTTAGAGGCTGAAATTGCGGCTTTACGACTGCGCCTGTCTGGTGTGCAATCTGATGTGCCACGCCGAGTCCGGCAACTCGAAGAACGACTCATGGAGTTGAAGGGTCAATTGGCTCAAGAATCGGCCAAGAATGAAAAACTGAGTTACACCCTGCGCGAGGCTAGAGAAAATATCGTCTCGTTGCGTGATGAGGTTGACAAATTGTCGCAGCCTCCGTCGGCTTACGGCGTTGTGGTTGGCAAAAATGATGATCAAACGATCGATGTGCTCACTAGTGGGCGCAAACTACGCGTCAACGTTCATCCCGATATTGATATTGAGTTGTTGCATCGTGGTTCAGAAGTTGTTTTGAATGAGAGTTTTAATGTTGTGACGGCTCGTGAGTCTGAAGGCTCCGGAGACGTCGTCACGATTAAAGAAGTACTCGAAGACGGTATCCGTGCCATCGTTACGGGTCGCACCGACGACGAAATGGTCTGTGAATTGGCTGATGCTTTGCGCGGTATGCATTTGCGGAGCGGTGACACGGTCCGCCGCGACAGCCGCACCAATTTGTTGCTTGAGAAATTGCCCCGCCCAGAGGTCGAAGACTTGTTGCTCGAAGAAGTGCCCGACATTAGTTATGTTGACATTGGGGGTCTTGATACCCAGATTGAGCAAATCGCCGATGCTGTTGAACTTCCATTCTTGTATCACGACCTCTTCGCCGAACATCAGTTGCCCGCACCGAAAGGTATTTTGCTGTACGGCCCGCCCGGGTGTGGAAAGACTCTGATCGCAAAGGCGGTCGCCAATAGTTTGGCCAAGAAAGTTGCGGCTCGAACTGGTGACGAAAAGGGTCGCAGTTACTTCATCAATATTAAGGGTCCAGAACTTCTCAATAAGTACGTCGGTGAAACTGAACGCCAAATTCGTTTGGTTTTTCAGAGAGCCCGCGAGAAGAGCGAAGAGGGTTGGCCCGTCATCGTCTTTTTCGATGAGATGGACTCGATGTTCCGTACGCGTGGTACCGGAATTTCGTCCGACATGGAATCAACCATCGTTCCGCAATTGCTGGCTGAAATTGATGGAGTTGAAGGTTTGCGAAACGTCATCGTGATCGGTGCAACGAATCGCGAAGATTTGATTGACCCCGCGATCTTGCGGCCAGGACGACTTGATGTGAAGATCAAAATTGAGCGACCGACTGATCTCGCGGCGATACAAATATTTAGTCGTTATTTGACTAGCGAAATTCCGATCGCTGAATCTGAAGTTGCTCAGCACGGAAGCCTTGAATTGGCCATTTCAGAAATGATTTCTCAAGCTGTGAGCAGGATGTATAGCGAAGATGAAATCAATCGATTCCTCGAAGTGACGTACGCCAACGGAGATAAACAAGTGATGTACTTCCGTGACTTTTCTTCTGGAGCGATGATTGAAAACATCGTTCGCCGTGCCAAGAAGTTGGCTATTAAGCGCGTCATCTCTGGTGGTCAACGCGGCGTTTGTACACAAGATCTTTTGGACTCGATTCGCCAAGAATTCCGCGAACACGAAGATCTTCCCAATACGACCAACCCCGACGACTGGGCCAAGATCTCAGGAAAGAAGGGTGAGCGTATTGTGTTCATTCGCACCTTGGTCAATGAAGGCAGCGATCGTTCTGTCGCTGGCGGACGAGCAATTGAACGAAGCGCAACTGGTCAGTATCTCTAATGACAGTTCACCAGGGCGGTGAGATAAATGGCCATTGTCAAAGTTTCTGGAATTGAAACGGAATACGGAATACTGGCTCGGGGGACTGAATCAAATCCTGTTTTGGCTTCGTCGTTGTTGATCAATGCGTACATGGAGTCGAATTCTCCCGAAGCACAACATGATGCTCCTGCGTGGAATTTTGATGACGAACGACCCAATATTGATGCTCGAGGCTTTTCGCTTGAATCGGCGATGCCTCCAGAAGTTGAAATGCATCTCGTCAACGCGGTACTTACAAATGGAGCGCGTTATTACGTCGATCATGCCCACCCCGAGATATCCACTCCCGAATGTGCGAATGCTTGGGAGACGCTGATTTATGACTGCGCCGGCGAAGAGATCATTCGTCAATCAATGGCGGCAGTAAACCGCACGCTGCCCTCGGGTGTTGAAATGCTTCTGTATAAGAACAACAGCGATGGCAAAGGAAATAGCTACGGCTGTCACGAAAACTTCCTGGTTGCACGAGATATTCCATTTGGAAGAATCGTCTCGCAAATCACTCCACATTTCGTCACCCGTCAAGTATTCGCGGGGGCTGGCAAGGTCGGCTCAGAAATGCTCGGAGTCTCCACCGAGCAGGTGCCGTTTCAATTGAGTCAACGTGCTGACTTCTTTGAAGAAGAAGTTGGGCTTGAAACAACTCTGAAGCGCCCAATTGTAAACACGCGCGATGAACCGCACTGTGATCCGCAGAAGTACCGGCGCCTGCATGTCATTGTTGGCGATGCCAATATGTCGCAGGTTGCAACATTTCTGAAAGTCGGGACGACATCATTGATTTTGTCGCTCATCGAAGATGATGTGCTTGGTGCTGATCTGACTTTGGCCCATCCGGTTTCGGCGATTCGTCAAGTGAGTTACGACCCAACTTTGAAACAAACATTGCTAATGGCGGATGGCTCGCGTATGACAGCCATGGAGATTCAGTGGGCACTTCTGCACAAGTCGATGGACTACGTGGAATCGGTCGGTTTTGAGTCTGTTGGTGGCGAAGTCATCGGGCAGCGAATCATTGACCTGTGGGAAGAAGTGTTAACAGGCCTCGAGCATGACCCAGACAGTGTTGCTGACATGGTTGATTGGATTGCGAAAAAGCGCATTGTTGATGGAATGCAATCACGCCACGGACTTTCAAACGGTGACTCGCGCCTGAAAGCTATTGATCTGCAGTATCACGATATGAGAGCAGAAAAATGCCTGGCTACGCGGGCAGGTTTGAGAACTCTGGTTGAAACGCATCAAGTTGAAAGAGCGATTCGGCACGCGCCCGACACGACACGAGCGTATTTCCGTGGCCAATGTCTTGAGAGGTGGCCAGATCAAGTTGTGTCGGCCAACTGGGATTGTCTGGTTCTTGATGTTGGACGAGGGCCATTGCGCCGAGTTCCGATGATGGAACCACTGCGGGGGACCAAGGATTTGGTCGGGCAGATGTGTTCAGAAAGCGATACTTTGCTCGAATTACTGGATCGTTTAGGCGCAGAAAAGTGACTTTGGTTGAAATGACTGCCAAGATCACAGCACTCGTTGAAACCGTCGGTATATTTTTCACGAGTGCCGATTTGCCAAGTTGTAAGCGTTAATTCGAATGAATCACTGAGAGGGAATGATGGCTGAGAGAGTCCAGAAACAAAAGTCCAACTCTGAGCGCGTGGCGGAAGAAGTCGCATCTTCAGAAGCATCCAGTCAACAAGTCGAGAAGTTGAAGGCAGAGCTTGATGACTTACTTGATGAGATTGATGATGTTTTAGAAAGTAACGCTGAAGATTTCGTGAAGTCGTACATCCAAAAAGGTGGCGAATGAATCGTGGTCGTCCCGTTTTTTAGTCTTGATAATGATCCAGGAAGCAATTTCACAT
>WLMQ01000171.1 GCA_009700145.1 Actinomycetota bacterium | reverse complement strand
CTTCGCCGAAGGTTTCGCCAAAGAAGGCGCCGATCTTGTTTTGACGGCTCGCAGCACCGAGATGCTCGAAGTAGTCGCAGAACGCTGCCGCAAGTTGGGCTCGAAGGTCACCGTCGTGACTGGCGACGTCTCGGTTGAAGCCGACGTCATTCGCGTTGTTGAAACGGCGATCAAAGAACACGGCAAGATTGACTCACTGATCAACAATGCTGGTGTGGGCGACATGCGCGGTGTTTCGCCCGAGAACTTCGACATGGCAACCTGGAACTGGATTATCTCTGTCGACCTCAACGGCGCATTCATGTACATGCGTGAAGTGGGACGCCACATGCTTGAGCGCCAAAGCGGCAACATCGTCAACATCTGCTCGATCATGGGCAGCGGCGCCAACGAATCCAACATCATCGCCTACACGGCTGCCAAGGGTGCCTTGCGCAACTTGACTTTGCAGCTCGGTTGCGAGTGGGCCGACCGCGGAGTTCGCGTGAACTCAGTGTCGCCTGGCTTCATCATTACTGAAATGGTTCGCCCAGCTCTTGAGATGTTGGGTATGGACAAGTGGATTGCCAGCCGTACGCCGATGCGTCGCGTTGGTGAGCTTGAAGAAATCGTCGGACCTGTGATGTTCTTGGCATCAGATGCAGCGAGTTACATCACTGGCCATGACCTCTTGGTTGACGGTGGAACAAACGCTTCAAACGGCACGTATCAGATTCCGCCGATTCACCATGAGTGGAATAAGGACAGCGCACCTCGCGTGGGCAAGGGTTACCCCGGCATTCAGCCTCGTCCCGATTGGTACGAAGCCTTGGCAGGCGGGATCCCCGGCATTCACTATCCAATGCCCGAAGCGTAAGAACAGGCCCATGCCCGAAGCGTCATTGCTACTTGCTGACTGAACGTTTACTTCATCAAGTCAGCAACGTGATGATCACGCATCGCGGCTTGCGCCCGCTTAATCACTTCGGTCCACAATGCCATGGCGCGCTCACTTGATGAGTCAAGTGTTCCGACGGCATACACCGGAATAATCCAGCCGTATAGAACTCCGACTCGGTAGTCCTCCATGAACTGGTCAAATGCATAGCCAGTCACGCCATTGGCGAGAAGTTCGTCGTGGTAACCCTTGAGCAATGTCGCCTCGTGCTCACGACGCACATCAATCGGAACGCTTTGGCTCATGAAATAGCCGACATCGTAAGCGCCGCCGCCGCGACTGCTGGTCTGGAAGTCGATGACCCATACATCGTCGCCCGCGCCGAAGAACAAGTTGTCGAGGCGATAGTCGAAGTGCACAATCGTGTTGGGCATTGCGGCGAAGCGATCGAGTAGCTGATGCACGTTGCTGCCAAACTTTTCCATCAACGGCACCATGTCGGCATCGATGGCATGGGCGAAAACCTGAAGAAAACCGGGAAGAGACTGGTCGTAGATTCCAGCACCAATTTTCATGCCATCGCTGTTGATTGCGGGGACCCACTCGTACGAGTTGAGACGTGGTGATTCCCAAAATTCGGCGTGCAGACGTGCGACAGTTTTTAGAGCATTCATTGCATCCTTGGCATTAACGCCAACTGATTGATCGCCTTCACGCAAATGTCCCAAATCTTGCATCAGTAACACATAGTCATCAGTTTCGTATTCGGCCATGACTGCATACGCCTGTGGAACAATGCTCAATTGTGGTGCGACTTCAGAATAAAAGCGGGCTTCACGTTCAAAGACTCGAGCCGGTCCGAGCATCCCGCGAATGGTGGGGTCTTGGGTCGGAATCTTGCAAATAATGTCTTTGGGTCCTGGTCCACCGGTGTAAGTCACTTCGAGACGACCAACTTCGCCCATGAAGCCGATTCCGGCTCCCATGTTTTTGGCTTCGACCGTCGCGACAGTTGTCTGCGCATTGATGGTGCCACCTGAGCGCAAGGCGGTGGTGAGCCATTCTGCGGTGACTGCGGCGGTGGTTGTCGGTAATGAAGTCATGATTTCCCCTCAGGTAAACGCGGTACAGGGCACAAGGGTAGTGCCTCGTGAGTTAATTAATCGTCGGGTAAGTTTCTTGGCTAGGGTCACAACTAAGGTTTGACATGACCGCGAAAGCAGTCATTCGTATTCGTTCGTAAAGGGGAAATCATGGCTCAAGTTCCAGTCACTGAAGGTGTCTTCACCTGGCCATCAGAAACACCGCAACTGATCGGCAGTCGCTGCGTGGCGTGTGGAAATCACATGTTCCCAGTGCAATCGGGTTGCCCGAAGTGCACTGGCGAAAAGACCGAGCAGGTATTGCTCGGTCGTCGGGGCACGTTGTGGACCTGGACGGTTCAAGGTTTCCCGCCCAAAGCACCGCCATACGCCGGCGATGTCGACCCCAAGACCTTCAAGGCCTTTGGTGTGGGCTATGTCGAATTGCCCGGTCAGATCAAAGTTGAAGCACGTCTGACCGAAGCCGATCCTGAAAAACTCAAGATTGGCATGGAGATGGAGATGGTCATCGTTCCGTTATCGACTGATGCCTCCGGAAATGAAGTTGTCACATTCGCATTCGCGCCGGTGGCGTGAGATTTTTATCAGATACTGAGCCAGGGAGAAAACAATGAGTACTGAAGTCGCCATCGTCGGAATTGGAATGCACGAATTCGGTCGCACCGAAGGTGTGTCGGGTATGGAACAAGGCGTTATCGCCGTTCGTCGTGCTTGCGCTGATGCCGGAGTGAAATGGGAAGATGTCCAATTCGCTTTCGGTGGTTCGGCCGCTGCTGGAGCTGCTGACACGATGGTGTCGCAACTTGGTTTGACTGGTCTGCAGTTCATCAACGTTGCTAACGGTTGTGCAACCGGTGGTTCAGCGTTGTTCTCTGCATACAACACCATTCGTTCAGGAGTTTTCGATCTCGGAATCGCGATCGGCTTCGACAAGCACGAGCGGGGAGCATTCCGTGTCGATACTCGTGGTGCTGGTCTTGGTAACTGGTACGGCGCATCTGGTTTGGCGTTAACCACGCAGTTCTTTGGAATGAAGATCAACCGTTACATGCACGAATACGGAATCTCGCACAGCACCTTGGGCAAAGTTTCCGAAAAGGCTTTCCGTAACGGCTCGATGAACCCGATGGCATGGCGCCGTAAGCCCATCTCCGAACAAGAAGCTCTTGACTCATTGATGTTGTCGTACCCATTGACGCAATACATGTTCTGTTCGCCTGGTGAAGGTGGCGTGGCACTGATCTTGGCTCGCGCTGATAAGGCTCACCTGTACACCGACAAGCCGATCTTCTTGGATGCTGCAGTTGTGCGTAGCCGTCGCTTCGGAAGTTTCGAAGTGTTGGCACCGTCAATTGCTCTCGAGCACAACGCGGGACCGACTGTTGATTCGTCGAAGGCCGCTTTCGAAATGGCTGGCATCGGACCAGAAGACATCGACATTGCTCAGTTGCAAGACACCGAGGCTGGTGCCGAAGTGATGCATATGGCTGAAAACGGATTCTGTGAACACGGTGAACAAGAGTTCATGATTCAGGCTGGCGACACCGAAATCGGTGGCAAGTTCCCGGTGAACACCGATGGTGGTTGCTTGGCGAACGGCGAGCCGATTGGTGCATCTGGTTTGCGTCAGGTGTACGAAAACGTTCTGCAGCTTCGTGGTCAAGCTGGTGCTCGTCAGGTGCCCAATGATCCGAAGGTTGCCTACACGCATGTGTATGGCGCCCCCGGCATTTCGGGCGTCACTATTTTGTCTCGCTGAGACAATTCGAAATCATATGTCGCCTCATGTGGCGCAATTACTGATGTAGCGACAGGAGAAAAAGACATGGCTGTACTTACCCAAGCTCATCTTGCCGATCGTGGGAGCGAAATTGCTCTCGTTGATGAAACGCATAGCGTGACATGGGCCGAACTTGATGAGCGTGTCAACCGCTTGGTGAATGGTCTTCGTTCGTATGGGCTCAAAACTGGCGACACGATCGCGGTCATCGCCGGCAATCAATGCG
>WLMQ01000170.1 GCA_009700145.1 Actinomycetota bacterium | reverse complement strand
GGAGCGTTGGGTGGCGTACATTCAAAGAACTGTTTGAGATCAAATTCGCCTGCACCGAGAAGCTCACGATTGTGGATGCAATCCTGAATGTAGTCGTCCATGCTTGGCGTCATTGTTCCATCATCAACTTGAATATTCTTGACCAGCGAGTAATCAAGATCTGCGAGCGACGACAGGCCAGCACCACGAAAAACATGCCATGTATCAACGCAGAGACCAACATTTGGATGCCCACTTCGGCGAACAAAACTCTGTGCAGTTGCAATGTCTGGAATCTTTGTTGGCGGCAAAAACTCAAGGGCATAATGCACATCTGCGTCAGCAGTGCGTTCGGCTAAGGCGCCGAGCCATTGCGCTGCAACATCAAAATCAATGTCTTTGTTCGCACCAAAAGGGGCGATGACTTGGATGCGCTCTACTCCGAATGTTCTGGCCACATGTTCAAAGTCAAGCGCTGACTTGTCGTCGACAAGTCGAAGAGCTTCAAGTTCCAGAATGCGAATGCTGTGTTGAGACAGCACTTGCTTGAAGTCATCGTCACTCGTTCCATTCGCACGCAGTTGTAAGTATTCGCCCACCCCAAAGCCGATGCCATCAAAGCCAGCGGCCGATGCGGCTGCTACTCGTTGTTCAAATTCGACGCCGCGCATGCTGTAGTACGCCAATATTGTTTGGCGCGAGCCGACGCCGGCGATGCCACCTGATCCAACCCCGTATGCATGATGTGCCACGTTTCCTCCAGCAAATAGATTTCAGAACCTTACTGCGTAGCGTGATACCCTTGCGCTGTGGCAGCGGTGGGGATCAAGTAGCAGTGGAAGCGGGTCAAGAGCGTTGTCCGGGGCCGAGTTATCGCGACATTGTTTTGCGTGATATTGGTGGGGTTCCGCCGCAAATGCTTGAGAGCGAGTATGAGTTTCGTGGCGATGAGCCAATTGGCTTTGATCGTTACACATCTGAGGAGTTTTTAAAGTCCGAGTTCGAGCGAGTGTGGTCACGAACATGGCAGTGGGCGTGTCGCGAAGAACATATTCCAAACGAAGGTGACTTCCATGTCTACGACATAGGGGATCGGTCGATACTGATTGTTCGTTCTGCTGACATGAAAATTCGTGCCTTCAACAACTTTTGTCTGCACAGAGGAACTCAACTCAAACCTTCAAACACAGCGGGGAACGCCAATCGTTTTACCTGTCCTTTTCATGGATGGGCGTGGTCTACCTCTGGCAAATTGGCGACGATTCCGTGTCGCTGGGATTTCCCGCATGTCAAAGACGAAGACTTTGAGTTACCTGAGATCCAAGTCGACACCTGGGGTGGCTTTGTTTTTGTGAATTTTGATCCGCACGCTCAGTCGCTGCATGAATATCTCGGGGTCATGACAAGGCATTTCACTGGCACATGGGATCTCTCACAGCGATATATCGAACTCCATGTTCGCAAGCGATTGCCAGCAAACTGGAAAGCAGCGATGGAGGCCTTTCTCGAGGCATATCACGTGTTTAAGACCCACTCAGAAGCACTTCGTGCCACTGGTGACGCAAACGCACAGTACGACGTATTTGGCGAGCATGTGTCGCGGTTTATGCATACATCTGGCTCACAGAGTCCCCACATTGCAGCACAACAAACAGAACAAGAAATTCTTAATTTTATGATTGGTCGCAAGTTTGCCGGGGGAGTCAATATCCCCCAGGTTCCAGAGGGTCACACCGCGCGCGACGTGTATTCGGCGTTTGTACAGCAGCAGTTGAAAGAAAAATATGGCCATGATTTTTCTGACTTTAAAGTAAGTGAAACAATCGACTCGATCGAGTACTTCGTTTTTCCTAACGGTTTCTTTTTCCCCGGTGCTCATAAGCCGATGGTGTATCGATTCCTTCCACACCCAACCAATCCAGACGAATGCACATTCGACTTGTTGTTCTTACGGTTCCCCGCTGACGGGCAAGCCCCACCACCTCCCGCTCAGCCCTACGACATTGACATTCATGAGAGCTACATGTCGGTGCCTGGTATTGACCAAGGCCTGGGCTATGTCTATGACCAAGACACGGACAATATGATCGCCCAGACCCGTGGTTTCAAGGGCAGCATGAGAACATCGCAGGTCTCGGGCAATTATCAAGAGATTCGCGCCAGGCATCTGCATCAAACGGTCGATGCGTACCTCGCCCGACCGTGAAATAGTTCGACGAGGCAAGTAGTTATGCAGTCGCTTTCGTGAATCCGATATTCAAATGCTTGAGTGAGCGCAGACAGAAATTTGGATGATGGCGGAAATCGTTCTCGCCATCAATAAACCACATCTCATCTACTCGATCAACGAGCGCGCGAAACCCAATGATGAGTTCACGGCGGGCGAGCGGCGCCCCCAGACAAAAATGGGTTCCGAAACCGAACGATAAGTGGCTGCGCACATTGTCGCGGTTGAGGTCCATATCGGCTGGACACTCAAATTGATTGTCGTCGTGATTTGCGGCGGCGTAACGCACGTTGATGACTGCTCCCGCCGGAATCGTGACTCCATGAAGTTCAACTTCTTGCGTTGTTGAGCGAAAGAGTCCTTGCACAGGTCCTTCAAGGCGCAGAACTTCTTCGGCAAGAAGGGGTACATATTTGTCAGGGTCTGACTTCAGTAACTTCCATTGCTCTGGATTCTCAATGAGTAATCGAATTCCCTCAGAAAGCGCGTTAGTAGTCGTTTCTGATCCACCCACAAAGGTGTCGGCCATCATTTCGGCGTGCAGTTCGTTATCGGTCAGTGTCCGTCTCCATTCGGGAATGACCGTGTTGACTAAATCGCTCAGCAAGGTGTTGTCTGGTTGCTGACGCAGACGTTCAAAGATTGGTTGGAAATAGTGCTGGGCTTCAATCTCTTGTTCAGTTGACCAGAAGGCCTCGGCATCGGTCTGCATCATTCCGAGACGTTGTACCCAGGCGTCAGTCCACGCTTTGATTTGCCACATGTCCTCATCGCGTGCGCCCATTTGTCGTCCAATGACAATGAGAGGCAGCGGAATCGCAAAGGATCGAACCCAATCGCATGTGCCGGTTTCAATAAAGTCGTCGATGAGTTGATGAGCAAGTTCTTCGATGAATGGATCCATCTCTTTGATACGAGATGGGCGAAATGCATGATTGAAGAGTCCACGCATTTCGCGGTGTTCTGGATCATCGCGGGCGGCCAACGTCGCTCCGGGGACCCATCCATCTTGTTCATACATGGCTTTGATCTTGGCTGACCGTGGGTCAACGCGACCGCGGTGCCGAGCACTGGTGAAGCGTTCAGTGTCGCTCAGCACCATTCGCACATCTTCGTAACGCGTGATGACGTACATACCTGTTGCATTGTCACGCCATACAGGCGCTTCGGCACGGAGTTTTCCGTAGGCGTCATAGGGGCAGTCAGAAATATCTGAGTCGAGCAAAGTCATTTTCGTGAGATCAATGTCAGAACTCATATTCCTCATCTTGTCGCAAATAGATCGGCTGTAAATCAGCGGAAGGCTGGCGTCGTACTATCTGGCGTCGTGTCAGGGCTTCTCGCTCGGCTAGAAATAATGGCTATGAGCGAACTCACTCCCGTCAGCGTCGAAGATTATGTCAATATCCAGCGTCTCATTAATCGGTACGCCGACGCGGTGATTCATCGCAATGGCGTGCAGTGGGGAAGTTGTTGGACCGATGAAGCAGTGTGGGACTTGGGTGGCGGTCGATTGGTTGAGGGTAAAGAGGCGATTCTCAAACTGTGGTACGCCGCCATGGGCGGTATTTCGTCGGTCGTGCAAACTGTTCACAACGGAGATGCTTGGATTGGAGCCTCGGCCAATGAGGCCACGGGGCGTTGGGCAATCAGCGAAAGAATGCGTCGGGCAAATGGTGATTCGGGAATTTTGCTCGCTCACTACGATGATGCATACGCCAAGGTGAATGGCCAATGGTTGTTCACACGTCGCTTCTTGCAGGTTCACTACGGCGGTCCCGCCGATCTTTCGGCGAACTTTACGAACGATAAAGAGCAATTGATTGCTCGTGGCATTGTTGCTGACGTCTGAGATCTCGTAGTTTCGTCTTATGCCTGTTTTTGCATCCGATCT
>WLMQ01000017.1 GCA_009700145.1 Actinomycetota bacterium | reverse complement strand
ATGGTCAAGTTGTCGTTAACCCCGACCGGGAGAGTTACGGTGCCGCCAGCATCGCAACGCCGAAGGAGCAACCTCCCCGGAATCTCTCAGGCAAACGGACCGGACGGGTGAGACAACGCTGGAAAATTGACGTGTTCGCACGCCATACCGAAGGGGAAAGTTCAACCTTGTGTTGGATGAAGCTCTCAGGTCCACTTTGGTGGAGAGACAGCGGGGGAAGCACAACACGACTTTTGTCATGACCTGTTTGGAGCTTCCATGTCGACGCATTCACTTGATGAACTTTTTGATCGCGACGGATTTTCTCGTCGTCATATCGGAACTCTCGATTCGACTGACTTAAGTGAAATGTTGCAAGTGATTGGCGTTGAATCGGTCGCCAATCTCATTGACAAAACTGTTCCTGAGGCGATTCGTCTGCGGACTGTGTTGCCGATTCCGAGTGCCTTAACTGAATCTGAGGTCACTGCTGAATTGCGTCAGATCGCTTCAATGAATCGCCCCCGCCGAAGTTTGATCGGCATGGGCTACGCCGGCACGATTACTCCCCCAGTGATTCGCCGCAATGTGCTTGAGAACCCCTCGTGGTACACGTCGTACACGCCGTATCAACCCGAAATCAGTCAGGGTCGCCTGGAATCACTTCTGAATTTTCAAACAACGATTTCGGACTTGACTGGTTTGCCGATTGCGAATGCCTCACTTCTTGATGAAGCGACTGCTGCTGCCGAAGCGATGACGATGGCTCGCCGGGCCAGCAAATCAAAGTCGGAGAATTTCTTTATTCATCGCGATACGCATCCACAAACGATTTCCGTCATGGCGACTCGCGCCGAACCATTAGGTATTGAATTAATCATTGGTGGAACCGAGGATCTGCAACCGGACAATCTTTTCGGCGCACTGTTCTCGTATCCAACGTCAACAGGGGCGGTTACTGATTGGTCAACACAGATCGCATCTGTGAAAGCAGCTGGTGCTGTTGCAGTTGTGGTCACCGACCCACTCGCGTGCGTGCTACTGGCATCACCTGGCCAACTTGGTGCAGACATCGCTGTTGGCTCAGCACAACGATTTGGTGTCCCGATGGGATTTGGCGGACCACACGCTGCATTCATGGCAACGACCGAGGCCTATGCGCGTAGTTTGCCCGGTCGATTAGTCGGCGTGAGTACTGATACCGAAGGACGTCCCGCATTGCGTTTGGCGTTGCAGACTCGTGAGCAACATATTCGTCGTGAGAAAGCAACCAGCAATATCTGTACTGCTCAGGCATTGTTGGCCAACATTGCAGGTTTTTACGCAACATGGCACGGAGCCGTGGGCCTGCAACGAATTGCCCATCGCGTTCAAAGGTTGACAACGATGGCGGCCCAAGGGCTTCGTGCAAATGGATATCAACTCGTTCATGACACGTGGTTTGACACGATTTCCATTCAAGTTCCAGCTGGTTCGCCAGGTGTTGTCGCTATGGCACAGTCGCTCAACTTAGATTTTCGTGTGATTGACGAATCTAGAGTTGGCCTCACATTTGATGAGACCACAACGCTTGAAGTCGTTTCAGATGTGTTGCGGGCATTTGGAGTTAATGATTCGGGATCACCCGAAAAATTTGATGCTCCCAATTTAGGGATCCCGCTGGCACTATTACGCGCCGATGCGATCTTGACCGCCAAAGTCTTTCAGTCATGTCAAACCGAACATGAAATGTTGCGCTACTTGCGACGTCTCGCCGATAAAGATCTCGCGCTCGACCGCACCATGATTCCGCTTGGCTCGTGCACGATGAAACTGAACGCCACCACTGAAATGGAACCAGTCACCTGGCCCGAGTTCGCCAATGTGCACCCGTATGCGCCGCTTGATGAAATAGAGGGGTACTTGCATCTCATCAAGCAACTCGAAGAGATGTTGGTTGCTGTCACGGGTTACGACGCCGTGAGTTTGCAACCAAATGCTGGAAGCCAAGGAGAACTCGCTGGTTTGTTAGCGATTCGTGCCTATCACCGCAGCCGTGGTGATCTTGAAAGAACAGTTTGTCTGATTCCGTCAAGCGCTCATGGAACAAACGCCGCGAGTGCAGTGATGGCCGGAATGTCGGTTGTGGTCGTTGCGTGCGATGAACAGGGAAATGTGGATTTGGTTGAGTTGCAAACCAAGGTTGACGCTGCCGCAGACAAACTTGCGGCGATCATGGTGACGTATCCGTCAACGCACGGAGTCTTCGAAGATGGCATTACTGATATCTGCCGCATCATCCACGAAGGTGGTGGACAGGTGTATGTCGATGGCGCCAATTTGAATGCGTTGGTTGGGTTAGCTCAACCAGGAGTCTTTGGTGCTGATGTCAGCCACCTGAATTTGCACAAAACATTCTGTATTCCCCATGGCGGTGGTGGACCAGGCGTCGGGCCGGTAGCAGTTCGTCAGCACCTCGCTGACTTTTTACCTGGCAATCCACTTGCGCCGCTCGGATCACAAGCTGTCGGACCTGTTTCGGCAGCCAACTACGGATCAGCGAGCATTTTGCCGATCTCTTGGGCCTATATCAGGCTCATGGGCGCCACTGGAGTTCGTTTGGCTACCGAAATGGCCATCGTGAACGCGAACTACGTCGCTCGTCGACTGGATGCACACTTCCCGGTTTTGTACACCGGCACGCATGGATTTATCGCCCATGAATGCATCATTGATGTGCGCGGCATTACTAAGGACTTCGGTGTGACGGTGGATGACATTGCCAAGCGCTTAATGGATCACGGATTTCATGCACCGACGATGAGTTTCCCAGTTGCTGGAACGTTGATGATTGAACCCACCGAGAGCGAGACCAAGGCCGAGCTTGATCGATTCTGTGATGCCATGGTGGCGATTCGCGTGGAGATTGATCAGATTGCTTCGGGAGTCATCGCAGTTGAGGACAGTCCCCTGCGCCATGCCCCGCACACTGTTGCCGATCTCGTTGGTGAATGGAATCGCGCCTATCCCCGATCGGCTGGAACTCCGTCTTTGACAGGATCGTACGGCTATCACACACCCGTCAGTCGGATCGATGCTGCTTACGGTGACCGCAATCTGGTGTGTACTTGTGCTCCGCTCGAGGCCTATGCGTCATCGTGACGATGTGTGGATAGTTTGAGGGCTATGGCAACTAAGAAAACTGCACCGAAATCTGAGCCAGCAGCAGATAAGTCCTCGAGCACTTCGTCCAATTCGGCGTCAAGCTCGTCTTCAGGCTCATCCAATCCAGGTATCAACGACCTTTTAGGACTTTTGGGCGGGGCTAATCCTGTCATGGCGATTGGTCGGATGGTTGAAACCGTCATGCAAGTAACTGGCGACATCGTGCAATCAATCGGCACATTCAATGACACCTTGACTGAACTCAACAAAGTTGCCCGCCGCGTGAATGCACTCTTAGATGAGATCGAAGGTCCAGTCGCCGAGATTGTTCCGCTAGTGCAGGCTTCGGTAAAACAAGCCAAATCAACCTTGAAAAAAGTTGATGGTGTTGTGAATCAAATCGGTACGTTGCCCGCTGACGTCACCAAAGCTGTCTCAACGCTTGGTGATCTTGCGGGACGCCTTGGGCCACTGGCGCAATTCGCTGAAGCCGCAGGTGGCATGTTCGGTATGAAGCCAACAACTAACTAATTATTTAGTTACTTCTGATTCTTACTTTTTCGCCACAAACGGCAGTTCGACAATTCGTCCAGGAAGTTCGCTGCCGCGTACATCAATGGCGATGGCATCTCCGATGTTGTACGACGGATCGACAAGTGCGAGAGCGATTCCGTGCTCAAGAATGGGCGAGAAATTTCCACTTGTCACGACGCCGATGACTTTGCCTTGCGAAACAACATTGCATTGAGCACGTGGTGGTCGGCGACCTTCAGTAGCGATTCCTCGTAAGACGCGTGCGACTCCGTCTTGTTTTTCTTGCGCAAGTGCTGGGCGTCCGATGAACTCGCCTTTGGTCCATGACACGACCCATTCAAGGTTGGCTTGCAATGTCGTGATTCCGTGACCGAGCTCATGGCCGTGAAGCGGTAAGCCGGCCTCAAGTCGCAAAGTGTCTCGTGCTCCAAGACCCGATGGCTGCACGCCGGCCTGAAGGAGTGCTTGCCATAAAGCCGCGGCATGGGCATTCGGAATAGCAATTTCGATTCCTTGTTCGCCGGTGTATCCAGTTCCGGCGACGGTGCACGTAATGCCGTTCCACGTACATTGGGCAACTTTGAATTTGCCAACTGCTGCTGCTTCGGGAAAGAAGGTTGCCACTTTTGTACGGGCTTGCGGTCCTTGTACAGCAAGCACCGCGCGAGTTGCAGTTGTGTCTACTCCCCCAATTGCGGCGATGACATCGTCGGTATTGGAGGCGTTTGGCATGACATCAAAAACTTGATCGGCAATCCACCACACAATGATGTCGTCAAGTACCGAAGCGTCTTTCGGGTCGAGTAAGTGCGTGTATTGCGCGCGACCCGGCGCGATCTTGTGAAGATCATTGGTGAGAGATTTTTGCAGCGTGTCAAACGCTTGTGGTCCTTCAACGCGCACCGAGCCGAGGTGAGAGACATCAAAGACCACTGCATCGTGGCGACAAGCCAAATGCTCGGACAAAGTGCCACCTGCGTATTGCAAAGGCATGTCCCAACCACCAAAAGGAGTCATACGAGCGTCTAAGGCCCGATGTTCAGCATCTAGTGGCGAATATTTCAGCATCAACCGATCTTACGAAGTTCAAGCGCGACATGATCGATTTCATGATCAATCAATTGCGGATACAAGGCGATCAATTGACCGTCAACTTGATCCTTGACCTGAGCGAGAGGCAAAAGGTTTAGAACACCTTGACCGCGACGAACGACGTCAATGAGATCATCGCCGGTGCACAGCACGACTGAAGAACCGTTGATGACGAGATGAGCCGAGGTGATGTCGGCCTGTTCGTTCTGGCCGAGGTAGTTAAAAACCTCACGAACTGATTCGAGCTTGATACCAGCATCGAGCAAACTCTTGACTACGCGGAGTTCAAGCAAATTGCGGTAACTGTAATGACGACGACTTCCGCTTCCGGTGGCCTCGTGAACTGCTGGACGCACTAATTGAGTGCGGGCCCAATAATCGAGTTGCCGATAGGTAATACCGACGATGTCACAGGCTTGGGTTCCACTAAAGGTTGAGACCTGTGTGTTCATGTGTCGCAGGGTACGGCGCAGATTGGCGACCATCAACTTGCGCCAGCGGCTTCTGCCAAGAAAAGAGGTCGTTCCTGCTTAGGGCTGGAAATCCTCGGGGTTAATGCTGTCAATGAAGTCGCGGAACTCGTCAACGAGGTCATCAGTGGCGACGTCGTCCTTGAGGCTGTCCTCAAGATCATCAGATTCGTCGAGGTCCTCATCGTCGAAGTCATCGCCTTGTGCCACAAACTTGCCAGCGATATCAAGCACTTCGCCATGGCAATAGATCGTGCAGCCCGAGCGGACTGCGATGGCGATTGCGTCTGATGGCCGACTTGAAACAACTACTGGGCCACTGCGCGATTGCAGATGAAGTTCGGCGAAGAATATCCCTTCATTGACTTCGGTAATGACAACCTTTTCAAGAACTGCTCCCAGGGCGCCAAAAATATTGACGATCAAATCATGTGAGAGCGGCCGACTAGTTTCGCGTCCATCGAGAGCCCATTGGATACTTGCGCCCTCAGGTTGACCTATATAAATCGGTAAGAGGCGACGTTCGCCGTTGCGTTCGCGAAGAAATAACACGGGAATATTGCCGGCAATGTCTCGTCGCACACCGACGAGTTCCATAGGAGCGAGATCGTTTGAGGCCATAGGGCGAGCGTACTCCCAAAGCGGGATCCTGTGAATTCGGATTAGCGTGAATCGCGAAGCGGTGAGACCGCTCGGGCCACCAAAATGGCGCGTAATCGACCACCTAGGTCACTGAGATCATCTAACAGTTCGTTGGACTCTTGGCGTGACTCGGGCGAACGGCGGCGTAAGACCGGCAACACGCGTTGTTCGAATAAGCCAGCCTCACGCTCGGCTGAGATCTTCCAAGACTTTAAGTGTCGAACATCAAAACCAGCATCGGTAAATCCACGGGCGACTTCGGCCACAGCCAAGTCGTGTTCGTCAAAGAGCCCTTGGGTGCCAACCTGGCGAGCTGTCACAAGATGAAAGGCCTCGAGGTCTTTCAACGTTGCGTCATCAAGACCAGAAAGTTCAAGCAGTTCAACACGGCTATACGTGGCTGGTCGACCGACTGCGTCTGATGGATCGGGTAATGCTGGTCGACGAGTTGAACTTTGTGCTCGAGGTTCGGACGTTGTAGTAACTGCTTTGGGGAAACGCGAAGCAGGATGCGTCTTTGTGACGGGGCTGTCGGTTGCTGTTGCTTGTTCTTCTGATTCTTCTTCTCGTTGGGCAACTTCGCTGGCCGACACAACATTTTTGATACCGCGTGGTTCTGGACGTTGCGGTTCTGGACGTTGCGGTTCTGGTCGTTCAGTTCCGGCCGGCGGTGTATCAAGACGATCTTTGATGACGCGTAACGGAAGGAACTTATCTTTTTGTTCGGTGAGAATGTAGCGCAGACGTTCGACGTCGTCGTCATAAAACTTGCGGTATCCCGACGCGGTGCGTTCAGGAACAATCAATCCTTGACTTTCAAGGAAACGGATTTTAGAAATAGTGATATCAGGGAACTCCTCGAGAAGAAGCCCGAGTACCTCGCCAATGGAAAGGTAGGGACGTTCAGCAGAAGTCCGCTGGGTCACGATGCCTCAACCGGTCCCAAAAAGATCAAGCGAAAGCGACCAACCAAAATTTCGTCGCCTTGCTGTAGCACAACTGAGTCGACACGTTGCTGATTGACGTACGTGCCATTGAGCGAACCTGAATCACGCAAGACATATTCTTGACCATGACGTTCAATCTCGGCATGGCGACGTGAAACAGAAATATCGTCGAGTGATATTTCGCTATCGGGATGGCGGCCAAGACGGGTCATAGATGTGTCAAGTACAAATCGCTCGCCCGCTTGTGGACCTGAGCGAACCATGAGTGTCGCTGAACTCTTGGGCAATGAGTTCAAATCAATTGATGCGTTATCTTCAGGTCCGAGAGCGTCTTGCAACTGATCAACTTTGGCGATGACTACGGTCTTGTCTCCATCAACTTCGAGCGCTGAGCCACATGAACTACAGAAGTATGAATCACTGGCGTTGCGATGACCGCACTTTTGACAAAACACCGACATCCCGTCAGCCTGCCACAAATTCGGAGTATGCAGAAGCAGACAAAAGGTGTGATGTGTCGAGATTGGAAGATACTTCGATCTCACAGATCCAACCATTGCCGTATGGGTCGGAGTTAATGAGGCTCGGATCAGCGTCAAGTGCTTCATTGGCACTTGAGACGACTCCAGTCACGGGAGCGTAAATATCAGAGACTGACTTGGTTGATTCGACCTCACTGATGGAGTCTCCTGAGTTGACGCTTGTGCCAACAGTCGGAGCCTGCACAAAAACAACATCGCCCAAAGCGTCTTGCGCAAAGTCCGTAATTCCGATGCGGGCAGTTGTTCCGGTGAGTTGCACCCACTCATGATCTTTGGAATACAAGAGTTCGCCAGGCACGTTCATAACGACATTCTAGAGGCGAATGGCTGGCAAAATTATCAGTGAAATTTTTAAGAGTGGCTGCGCCTTAAGTTGGCGCGGATGGTCGGAAGGTATAGCCATGCGGTGTAGTAGCTCAAAGCCAATCCAATCGGACCTGCGACCCACGCTGCCGCAGCAAAAAATTCGTGGAAGCGGATACCGCTAGCGCTCATGACAAATGCGGGGAACACGCCCATCAGAAGGAAGGTGGCCCACTTTCCTAGGTAGGTCACGTCAAAGCGCTCCATTTTGAAGAAAAGCGTGAGGATGGCCACGGTTCCGCCAAACAAAACTTCACGGACAAAAACCAATAAGCAGAACCACAGCGGAGCCGAGCCATCGATCATGATGGCTATGAGACCGACAATAAAGAGCAAACGGTCGGCAGTGGGGTCAAACATTTTGCCAAATTCGCTGACCTGGTTAAAACGGCGAGCGACCCAGCCATCGACCCAATCGGTGGCTCCAAGCCCCAGCAAGATCCAGGCTGCCGCGGCGCGGTCGTCACGACCGAGAAGTAACCACAAAAAGATCGGTAAACAACCCAGCCGAATCAACGTAATGAGATTGGGCCACGTCCACAATCCCCACACGCGCTCACCTGAACCATGCTCATCTGAACCGGCGGCGGGTCTGGTTGAGGGTTCTGCAGGGTTCTCCATTCCTGCCACCTTAGTTCTCATGGGGGCACAGTGATCCCGTTGGGTCATGGCGGGCCTCGTATCAGGGGTGTGGGTAAAAGTGAAATAGTGTCGCCCTATGGACACAGGATCTCTCGAAGGAAAAATTGTCGTCGTTACTGGGGGTGGCTCAGGTATGGGAGCTGCATTCTCCCGCCGCCTCGCAGCCGATGGCGCCCATGTGGTGGTCAACGATGTCAATGAGGCTGCTGCTGGAGCAGTCGCCGATGAGGTGTCAGGTGAGGCGGCGATTTTTGATGTTGCCGATTCAAAATCGTTTGATGCCGCGATCGATCGTGTTGTTGCTCATCATGGTCGCATCGATGTTCTGATCAACAACGCCGGTATAGCCCCGCCTCGCGATGAGATGAAGACTGACATCAACATGGCCAATCAGATGAAGCGCATGGAAGGCAAATACGACGAACTTGAACCAGGCAACTACACAGTTGACCTGAGTGATGAGCAGTGGGACCGCATGATCAAGATCCATTTGTATGGAACGTTTTACGGAACGCGAGCGGCACTTCGCCATATGACCCCTCAGCGTTCGGGATCAATCGTCAATATTTCTTCAATTATGGGATTGCGACCAGCTGCTGGTGCTCCGCATTACAGCGCAGCCAAAGCGGGCATTATCGCTTTCACGAAATCAACAGCACAAGAAGTTGCCCCTTTTGGAGTACGCGTGAACGCAGTGTGTCCAGGTTGGGTCGACACTCCCCTGCTTGACGCGTTTGATGAAACAACTCGTATGGGTATACGTATGCAAACGCCAATTGGTCGTCTGGCGAAAGCTGAAGAACTCGCCCAAGTCGTGCGATTCTTAGCTGGTCCTGAATCGTCGTATTGCATCGGTGATGTCTTTCCTGTTTCTGGAGGATGGGTGTAATGCCAACAATTTTCACCCGCATTATTGAAGGACAGATTCCAGGGACTTTTATTTGGAAAGACGATCTATGCGTCGTCTTTATGTCGATCAACCCAATGGCATTTGGCCATGCACTTGTTGTACCCCGCGAAGAGGTCGATCATTGGGTCGATGCCAGCCCCGAACTCGCCGATCATTTGTTTACGGTCACGCGCATTATTGGTGTTGCCCAGCGAAATGCGTTTGGCTGTGATCGAGTTGGTGTGATTATCGCCGGCTACGAAGTTCCCCATACGCACATCCATGTGATCCCAACCGTGGATATGGCGCAATTGTCGTTTGCGAATGCGGCGATGACTATTGATCGCGACTTGTTAGAAGATTCAGCTGAGAAGATTCGGGTGGCCTTGCGAGCTGCTGGGCATACACACGTCGTTTGATCATTCGCCGATTTTGATCGGCGCAATGAGGTCCGGATGGTTATTGCGAACAGCGTTCACGCCGGTGCTGACCCATAGCGGAATCAAAATCGATGGATCGGCAGGAATCATCAATTCAATGATTCTTTCAATAGGCGTGGCGACATGCGAGCCACCGCCAACGTTCAACCAGTCATCCCAATCCTCTGCCTCTAAGACCACTGGCATGCGGTCATGAATCGGCGACATGGTGTCGTTGGCTTGAGTCGTGATGACGCAGCATGAATGCAACCATGGCGCAGAGTCGCCCAAACTGCGATCGCGCCATGAAGCCCACAACCCTGCAACAGCGAGCGGCCGACCGTCTTGCCGAGTCACGTAGACAGGTTGCTTGGGTTTGGGTGGCGACGAAGCAGTGACCCCGATCGTTTGCCATTCATAAAAACCGTCCATCGGAATGATGCAACGTTTAGCCGGAACCGATGTTCGAAATGAGGGCTTCTCGAGAACAGTCTCACTTCGAGCATTGATACATCGGGCGCTCCCTGAAGTGTCTTTGGCCCAATTCGGGACAAGACCCCACTTAAAGCGTCCAAGTTTGCGGGCACCCTGGGAATCTTGGGCGACGGCTGCAATTCGGGTCGTCGGAGGGACATTGAAGTTCGGGTGAAATTCATCGAAAAGTTGGGGGTTCGGCTCCACTGTTGAAAAAATTGCGGCGAGTTCCTGGGGAGGTGTCAGCGAGGTGAAACGTCCACACATTGTGACAACGGTAGCCGTTGTAGGTTCAGAATTAGTCAGGCCCTGGGCTACGGTTCTCGGTGGGGATGACCAATTCGTGTTACGTCAGGAGATCGTGATGGCAGTTGCAGCAGTTGAAACAAATCAACGAGTAGAACTTGGGTTTGCTGCCTTTGACGCTGACAATCATTACTACGAAGCTGAAGACGCGTTTACCCGTCATATGCCGCGCGAGATGGCTAAGCGTTGTATGCAATGGGCCGAGATTGACGGCAAGAAGCGTCTCCTCGTAGGTGGTCGGGTGAATCGCTTTATTCCGAACCCAACCTTTAACCCAGTGTCGAAACCGGGCGCACTTGACGCCTACTTTCGCGGCCGAGTCTCGGGTGGAGATATGAGGACTCTTTTTGGCGAACTCGATCCCATTAGTCCGGCTTACCGCAATCGCGATGCTCGCATAGCGCTCATGAAGGAACAGGGCCTGTCTGGCGCGATGTTCTTCCCCACTTTGGCAGTTGGCATGGAAGAGTCGCTGCGCGACGATTCTCCGGCTCTGTGCGCTGCTTTCTCGGCATTCAATCGCTGGTTGCTCGACGATTGGGGCTTCGCCTATCAAGACATGGTGTACGGAGCGCCGTACATCACCTTGGCCGACCCCGATTGGGCGGTCAAGGAAGCCGACTGGGCAATTGCCAATGGAGTCAAGGTCGTCGTCATGCGCACATCGCCCGCAATCGATCCAACCGGTGGAACCCGATCCCCTGGCGACAAGATCTTCGATCCGTTTTGGGCTCGTTTAGCCGAAGCCAATGTCTCGGTCGCGTTCCACTCGGGTGATGCGGGTTATGGCAAGTACATCGATGACTGGGAACCTTTCGGAGAATTTGAAGCATTCCGCTCGTCGCCGATGCGGGTCATGACAAGTGACCGTGCTCCCTTTGACATGTTTGCCGTGCTCGTCAGTCACGGTGTCTTTACCCGTCATCCAAAACTGCGCGTGTCATCTATTGAGGCCGGAGCCGATTGGGTGCCGAATCTCATCAAGAAATTTAAAAAGGCTTATGCCCAGCAACCCTTTATGTTTGGCAAAGATCCGGTCGAAGATTTCTGTGAGCACGTGTGGGTCGCTCCGTTTTACGAAGATGACATTCACCTGTTGGCTGAAACCATCGGTGTTGAAAGACTGATGTTTGGCAGTGATTTCCCCCACGCCGAAGGTTTAGAAGTACCGACTGCTTTCATTGATGATCTCCAGGGATTTAACGCAACTGATATCGAAAAGATCATGCGTCATAACGTCATCGATTTCTTGGGCCTCTGAAATGGGGATAACGGAGTCGACGATGCCGGCGGTCGGACCAGGTGGTCTGGGGATTATTGAGACCATGATGGGATTCCCCGATCCCGATCCGCGTCGCTTATACGAGTTTTTCCGCGGCAATATTCGTGACAAGGAAAGTAAAGAGACCATGTTCCCCGTGGAATATCTGTTTAAACAGAATGTTCCAGGCGCCTTGACCGAGGACATTGATCCGGTTGAAGTTGCGATTAACACCATGGATCACTTTGGTATTGAACGTTCAATGATCGGTATTGAAGGTGAGTCCGGAATTCGTGCGATGCAACAGTTCCCCGAGCGCTTCATTGCTTCGTGCAGTGCCGATGCCAATAACGGCGTTGATGAAGTTCGCAAGATTCGGCGGCTGTATGAAGAATTTGGTTTGAAGGCTGTGGGCACGTTTCCTGCCGGCTGTACTCCCCAAGTTCCGATTGACCATGCGCGTTGGTACCCCATTTATTCGGTGTGCGCCGAGCTCGGTATTCCGATCTTTATTTGCGCCGGAATTCCTGGCCCGCGAGTGCCAAGTATGTGTCAGCATGTCGAACTTCTTGACATCGTGTGTTACGACTTCCCCGAGCTGAAAATTGTGACCCGCCATGGATGTCAACCATGGACTGAACTTGCTGTGAAGTTGATGTTGAAGTGGCCGAATCTTTATTACTCAACGAGTGCCTTTGCGCCGCAGCATTACGACCCCCGTATTATTGATTACGCGAACAGTCGTGGTTCTGATCGAGTGATCTACGCCGGCTACTGGCCGATGGGACTCACCTATGAACGCATCATGGGCGACATGCCCAAAGTGCCATTCAAAAAAGATGTGTGGCCAAAGTTCTTGCGACAAAATGCGCTCTCGGTGTTAGGTCTGGCAGATACATCACAATGATTTCGCGAGGCAGGTTGTGCGTATCGATAGCGTTCTTAATCCTCGTTCCTGCGTGTGCCAGTTCTGAGACATCGACAATAGTTTCTTTAGCGTCCTCAACGATTGCCAGCACGACTTCTTCAACATCAATGGCGTTGATGTCTTCAACAACGATAACTACAACAACGACAACTCATGCTCCGACAACTCTGCCATTGCTCGAAGGACCGTTGCCGTTGCCGGATTTTTTCGATCGAACTTTAAGGATGTACACGCTTGATGCCGGTGCGCGCGATGTTTCCGTTGCAGTGATGTACGGCGGTCAGGTTATTCACACCTACGCGGATTCGGCAGTCAAGTCCTCGCGTGTGGTGAATCCTCAAACTACCTTCCGCATAGCGAGTGTTAGCAAAGTCGTGACAGCCGAAACCGCGATGACACTGGTTGATCAGGGTTTGCTGCAACTTGATGAGCCAATTGTTGGACTAGTCGCTGACAACATCGGCTTAACACTTGCCGATGAGCGGGCTCGTGATATCACGGTGAGACAACTGCTCTCTCATACGTCCGGTATCTCAAACTTCCTAAAGATCTTTTTTGAAGCAGGTTCATATGACCAAATGAGCATGTTGACCGAAGTTTTAGGCCAAGCACTCGAGACCGAACCTGGTTCTACCTATAAATACAGCAACGTGAATTTCATTTTGCTTGGCAAAGCTATTGAACTCGTTACGGGCCTCTCGTACCAAGATGCGGTAAATCAACTTGTGCTCTCGCCATTAGGTCTTCAATCATTTCGTCTGGTGGGAACCTACGAGTTCGGACCAAGTGATGCACTGCATGCGGTATCTGGCGGACGAACGTATATGGAACAACTGGGAGCAGCGGGTGCTTGGGTGGCTACCGCAAGCGATGTCGCAAAGCTATTGGATTCAATTGATTGGCGATCACCCAGTCGTCATGTGGTTTCCAATGAAAATATGAAACTGATGCTTGAACCCGCCACTCCTCAAGGTGTGACGCCTCTATGGAACTATGGCTTGGGTTTGCGGCTATTTACCAGTGGTGATTGGGGGCATTCGGGAAGTATCGAAAACGTGCATGCGATGGTATTGCATCGCCCCGATGGCTTGGTCGTCTCTGTGCTGGTTAATGGAGTCAAACCGAAAGAAACCGATGATTTGATCCTTGCCATTGACGAGGCTGTACTCGCAAGCCACACGGGTGTAGCCGCGACGACGACGGTTGCGCCGTAACGCCATTCTCTGAATTACTGAGTCATTGGTCGCAGAGTTGAAATACTGTAGGTCATGAACCCGCGAGCAATCTGCTTGCCACTTGTACGACCAAAAACTTCGGATTCGCAAAAGACCACTGATCGTCCGCGTTTAGTCACCCAACCCTCGGCGATGGCGTCCTCTTTCACCAGGGCATTGTGGTATTGCACATGTAAATCAACTGTTGAGTATCCAACTGTGTTGTCGTATGCGCTACCAATGGCAGGAACGACTGACGCGTCGATGAGCGTGGCGATGGCTCCCCCATGAACAACACCCATTGGTTGTTCAAGTTCTTCCCGGTAGGTGAGAACCATTCGGCAATATCCCAAACGGATTTCTTCCACATGAAGACCGACCAATTTAGGGAAATAAGTACGATCCCATTGACCAAAGTTTTTCCAACGTGCGTCAATCTCGGGAGTCAATATTTCAAAATCTGCAGCACGCGGGTACATCTCGGTCATGTCAGGTACTTAACTGTGTGCAACGAGATGTTCATGCAAAAGTGCTGCGACATCAGCCGCTTGTTCTTGAATAACAAGGTGGCCAGCGGGCAACGTGTGGAACGTGGAATTCTTAATTCCTGCCGACAAAGCATGTCCATGGACAGGGTCCACCCAACGATCTTGGGCGCCACTAATGACCAGGCTCGGCGCAGTGATGTTTGCAAGTAGCGGAGCAATATCAACAATCGCGTCGAGGTCTAAATGAGCGATTGATCCTGGAGCGACGGTATCGGCAGTCATACCAATCATGGCTTCAACCATGGGTTCGATTCCGGTCAAGGCAACAGCTGTGAAGCCATCGACAAGTGCGTAACGCATAAAGAGATCAGGGCCAATATTGATGAGTCGCTTCCAGAGATCAAAGGTCAAACGCATGCGGGCATCTGACGTCGCCCATCCACAGAGCATGGTGGCACTGACTGTGCGCGATGGAACGGTGGCTGCAGTCGCGGCCGCGATGACTGCGCCGAGTGAGTAACCGGCAACATGAAAACGATCAACCTTGAGTTCGTTCAAAACGGCGAGAGCATCACTCACTAATCCATCAACTGAAAGTGGGGCCGAGGGCATCGCTGACTCGCCCGAGCCCGGAAACTCAACCTGAATGTAGGTTCGCTCGGTGGGCATTGATCCAATGACAAAATCCCAAGCCGTCCGATTCATGGTCGTGCCATGAAATAGAAGCACCGGTATTCCGGCAGTTCCGAGTGGGGCGCCGGCAACGCCATATCCGATGACTTGACCATTATTTTGAAGTACGGGCATGTACTAACTGTGCCACATCAGGTGAATGAAAAACGCAGGCGAACAGGGCACAATGGGACAGTGGAATCGATGGTGATCAGTGCTCGGCAGGTGCTTCTGACCGACGGACAGTTTCATGCTGCCCGAATTGAGATATCGCAGGGTCGCATCCGTTCCATCTCGGCCCTCGGCCGAGGCGAGTCCCCGACGACCGACTTGATTTTGGCGCCCGGTTTTGTCGACCTGCAAGTCAACGGAATCGACGATGTTGATGTTTGGTCAACTGCACTTGCTGGCAACACCGTGGCATGGGAGCGCATCAACAACCTTCTTCTCGATCAGGGAGTCACGAGTTGGTGTCCAACATTGGTAACAGCTCCTCTAGACGTCTATCGAGCAGCGATTGATTTTGTGAAGAATCAAAGTCAGGTCACCGGTCAACCGTATGTCGTTGGCGTTCACCTTGAAGGACCATTCTTAGGTGATGCTGCGGGTGCACATCGTACGCAGTATGTATGCGAACCCAATGCACATTGGTTACAAGATCATGCCGATGGTGTGGTGCTGATGACGCTTGGTGCTGAAGTGACTGGTGCTGTTGAAGCGTGCGAGTTGCTTGCAAAAAATGGTTGCAAGGTGTCGATAGGTCACTCTCGGCCCACACGGCAACAATTTGATGATTGCGTGCGTGCCGGGGCAACTTTGGTGACGCATCTCTTCAACGCCATGAGCGGAGTTCATCATCGCGAACCTGGGCTAGCGACGTGGGCTTTAACGAACGACAATGTGTATGCGTCGTTGATTGCCGATGGTGTTCATGTTGTTCCCGAAACAATTGCTTTGGCATTTGCTGCTAAACCCAACAAGATGGTTTTAGTTACCGACGCAGTTGCCTGGCGTACTGGTTCGGCTGGCAAAATTCGTTTGGTAATGAGCGATGGCGCGCCGCGACTAGAAGATGGAACTCTCGCTGGCAGCGCGGTCACAATGCCTGAAGCATTGAAGGTGTGTGTCAATCAAGCCAAGGTGCAGTTGAAGCACGCCTTGCTTGCAGCGAGCACCCACCCTGCCGAAGTCATGGGACTGACTGATCGTGGCCGATTGCAAAGTGGTTGTTTCGCCGACCTAGTTGGATTAAACGAAGATCTGGACGTTCAAGCCGTTTGGGCGCAAGGTCAACGCGTGCGATAACCGGTTTGAGCCGTTCGGGTGTTTCTGAATTCGGGTGTCGTTACCCTCGTAGGAATGCAGATTGTTTCGGCCCTCTTCGTAGAAAACTTTGAACTCCGTCAGGCCCCTGGTCCGAGTGCTCGGATCGATATCACGGGCGCCATGTTCTCAATGGCGGCACCGTCGCCTGTTCCGTTGACAATTGATCCCCACCTTGTGGCCTTAATCTTTTGCGCACCTCACCAAAGCGGAGCAGGAGTTTTTGAAGTGATCTTCCGCAAGGGTATGGAAGAAGACGCCGAGCAGATCGCTCGCAATGTCAGCCCCTTTACGGTCGATCCAGGCAAGTTCACCTACCGTCTCGTGAAAGGTGAGCTCGATTTCACCGAATATGGCCAAATCTTTGCCCATTGTCGTGTTGACCAAGGCCCATGGCATCTTGTCCCCTTCACTTTGTTACCTCCTGCTTGAGTTTCGCTCCCTAGCGACGACAGCGTCCTCGGTTACAGTTTCTGTGTGCCGTCTCCACTGACTCCCGAACTCGATCAAGCAGCAGTCAATATCGCCCGTGGGTTTGCCATGGACGCTCCGCTCAAAGCCAAGAGTGGACACCAAGGAACCGCGATGGCCTTGGCTCCCCTAGCACATGTGTTGTACAGCCGGGTGATGAAGCATGATCCGACTGATGCCCTGTGGCCCGATCGAGATCGCTTTGTTCTGTCAGCAGGTCACGCGTCGATCTTGCAGTATTCGATGTTGTTCCTTCAGGGTTACGGACTCGAGCTTTCAGATATTCAAAATTTCCGTCAATGGGATTCGGCGACTCCAGGTCACCCCGAACGTGGGCACACCGCTGGCATCGAAGTCACCACTGGTCCGCTTGGACAGGGTTTCGCTAATGCAGTTGGATTGGCCCTTGCTGAACGCCATTTACGAGCTCGGTTTGGAAGTGAGTTAACGAACCACCACACCTATGTCATTGCCGGAGATGGTTGTCTGATGGAAGGAGTCAGCCACGAGGCGGCTTCTTTGGCTGGTCATCAAAAACTCGGACGCCTCATCGTGATTTTCGATGACAATCAGATCACCATTGACGGCTCAACAAATTTGTCGTGCAGCGATGACGTGGCGATGCGTTTTTCTTCATACGGTTGGGACGTCGTACAACTCGGAGCGATCGGCGAAGATCTCAATGCCTTAGAGTCGGCTCTAGTTGCGGCGCGTGATTCACACGATGATCGACCCAAGTTGCTCATCCTGCGCACTCAGGTCGGATTCCCCTCGCCTGATTGGACTGGCAAACACGAAGCTCACGGAAATCCGTTTACTGCCGTGCATGTCAGTCGTACGAAGGACGCAATCGGTATGCCCGACGAATCATTTTGGGCACCACAAGATGTCGTTGACTCATTGCGTTCATCGGCAAAGTCAAGTGGTTCAACGCAGAGTGCTGCTTGGAAGTCACGCCTGGCATCAAGTGCCCAAAAAACTCAATGGGACGCAGCCTGGAATGGTGGCTTATCTAATTGGAAAGATTTGCTTCCGACATTTGCTCAAGGTGAATCAATTGCAACTCGTGTTGCCGTGCAAAAAGTTTTTGATGCAGTGTTGCCTGGTCAGCCTGGATTAGTTTCAGGTTCAGCCGACCTCACCGGAAACACTGGTACCAAATTGTCAGGTCAATCGCCGATGTCGCACGCGACTCCCGAGGGACGACAGATCTATTACGGTATTCGCGAACACGCGATGGGTTCGGCGATGGTAGGTCTTGCACTCCACGGTGGTATCTACCCCGCCGGCGGAACTTTCTTTGTGTTCTTTGATTACATGAAGCCACCGATCCGACTTGCGGCATTGTCGAAAGCAAAATGTCTCTTTGTCTTTAGCCATGATTCAGTTGGAGTCGGAGAAGACGGACCGACGCACCAACCGATCGAACATTTGGCAGCGCTGCGGGCGATCCCAGATCTTCAAGTCATTCGTCCTGGCGATGCCAATGAAACCTCGCAAGCGATTCGCGCGGCCTACGAATTTGATGGCCCAACCGTTGTCGTTTTGAGTCGCCAGAACTTGCCCGTAGTCACCGATGGTTCTGCGGTAGCAGCCGGAGCAGGCATTGTTCACGCTGTTGATGGAACTCCAGACGCAGTGATCGTCGCGACAGGCAGCGAAGTACATCTGGCGGTAGCCGCCGCTCAAGAACTTGGGCAGGCGGGTCACAAGGTGCAAGCCGTTTCGCTTCCATCATGGGATCGTTTCATGGCATATCGACTACAGCACCCTGATCTGGCCGAACTGATTTTGCCGAGATCTGTTCCGACCGTATCGGTGGAGGCTGGAACGACTTTTGGATGGGAACGTTTTGCCGATGTCTGTATCGGAATTGACCGCTTTGGCGCGAGCGCGCCGGGCTCTGAAGTACTTGAGCGACTCGGAATAACGATCGCCAACATCAAAAATTCTGTGCTTGGCTTAATTGCACCTCGTTAGTTCGTGTTCGGACCTGTTGAATCTGCCACTCTGTAGGTATGACAAGTTCAGCTCGCCTCGTTCAATTGTTTCAGCAAGAAGGCCAAAGTCCGTGGCTTGACAATTTGAAGCGGAGCCTGATCTCGTCGGGTGAGTTGGTCAAAGTTCGTGAATCTGGTATCCGTGGGTTGACATCTAACCCCACCATTTTTCAAAAAGCCATCCAGGGCTCAGTTGATTACGACGAGCAGTTTCAAACTTTGATTCAACAGGGCACATCAATCATCGACAGTTATTGGGCGATGGTCCTCCAAGACATTCATGGTGCGCTCGATGTCTTTGCTCCGGTGTACGAATCAAGTGGTGGTACCGATGGGTTTGTGAGCGTTGAAGTTGATCCCAACTTGGCTCTTGACGAATCTGGAACTCTGGCTGCGGGGCGACATTTATGGGATGCAGTGCAACGTCCAAATTTGATGGTCAAAATTCCTGCAACCCAACCGTGCATTCCGGCTATTCGGGCGATGATCGCCGCGGGTCGCAATGTGAACGTGACCTTGATCTTTAGCCTCGAGCGTTACCAAAGGGTGATGGATGCGTATATCGATGGTCTTGAGGATCGTCTTGCATCTGGTCAAACCATCAATGAAGTTGCCAGTGTGGCTTCGTTCTTTATCAGCCGAGTTGATTCAGAAGTCGACCCACGACTCGAATCTCTTGGAACGTCCGAAGCATTGTCATTGCGCGGAAAGGCCGCAATTGCTCAAGCAGTTTTGGCGTATGAAGCGTTTCAATCGACTTTTTCTGGAACACGATGGCAGGCCTTGGTGGCTCGCGGTGCGAAAGTGCAACGACCATTGTGGGCTTCGACGAGCACAAAGAATCCTGCTTTTCCAGACACGTTGTATGTTGATCAGCTCATCGGGCCCGACTCGGTGAACACATTGCCAGATGCCACCGTTGAGGCATTTGCCGATCATGGCACGGTGTCACGAACGATTGACGTCAAGATTGATCAGGCTCATGCCGATTGGCGTTCATTGCAGATGATTGGTATTGACATGGAAGAGGTCGCCCAAAAACTTGAACGTGAAGGCGTGGCATCTTTCCAAAAGAGTTTTACTGAACTTATTGAAGCCTTGACTGAAAAGGCTCAACAGTTTCGCTAATCAAGATCGAGTAAGTGCACTGCCTTATCAATTGCTCGACGAGCCTGCGACAAGGTCTTGTCAAGTGCTGGTCGGCCTTCGCGGCGGCGCGATGCTTCACGTAAAACATCAAACATGACATCATCGAGTGACGATACGGCATCTCGCAATCGTGATGCGACGTCGTTCAGGCGTTGAATGATCTGCGGATCAATTGCTAGTACTTCTTCGTCTTCTGAAAATGTCATGACTGCGCTTTGCCTTTTTTCTGTAGTTGATCTGTTGTGGGTACAAGACCTAACGCCTCGGCGAGAATATCGACAGGATGCTTGACGATGAGTCCTGCTGCTTGTAGGTGCATCAAACATCCGGGATTAGCGGACGCGACGAGAGTTTTCTTTGCCGGAGACTTAGCCAAGATATTGCGCACTTTGCGGTCGCGAATCTGACCAGCTAATTCGGGTTCAACGACCGAATAGGCGCCGCCCGCCCCACAGCACAAACCATCATCGTCTGTCTCGATCAAGTTGGCAACCGGAGACAAGATTGATCGCACTGCGAGATGCGATTTCTGGACATGGCGTAAATGGCACGGATCCTGCACGACAACATCAATTTTGTGCTTAACGGGCATATGAGCGGCCATGAGTGACTGCATGTGAGGTTCAAGCCATTCATGAATATCAAATACTCGTTCGCTAAAAGCGACAGCCTCGGGGGTTCCAAGTAGATGTCCGTAATCCTTGAGAGCAGCACCGCATCCGGCTGAATCGACGACAATCGGACTCGTGCCGGGCATCGAGGTCATGACGGATTTGGCTAGGGCTTGTGCTTCAGCGGAGAGTCCCGCATGTGAGTGAAGGGCGCCACAACATGAGCCGGCCTTGGTTGGTATTCCATAGCTCAAGCCAGCCGCGTCAATGAGCGCGGCAACCGATCGGTGAGTTGATCTTTGCCAAGCATCCATCACACATCCAGTAAATAACCAAACATCTGGTGTGGGCGACGTGGCGACCACAGGTGATCCAAGTCGAAGTGGAAGAGGTGAAAGTCCGGCTCTTTTCGGGATCAGATGTAATCGCTGGGCTATCGCTAAAACTGGTGTGCCAATGACCAGCAGTCGATGATGAGGCAAGAGGCGCAAACCAAATCGTTGCCACCATGGAGCCGAACGATGTTGTACGGCCATTTCATTCTTCGCTGCCTCAATTAATCGACCGTAGGGCACTCCGCTAGGACATGCTGGTTCGCAACCACGGCATTGAACACAGGTATTGAGAATCTCACTGACCTGCTTGTCAATTTGTAGGCCTTCATACTGGATCGACCGAATGGTGGCGATGCGACCACGAGGTGAAAGTGCCTCTTCGTTAGTCACACGAAATGTTGGACAATGAGGCAGGCACAAGCCGCAACCAACGCACGTTGATAATTCATCATCAGAGAGTGCGAGGGGCCGAGTGGACATCACTTATACCGTACCTTCCGAACCCACCTTGCCTGCGTCTAGTCTGAGCGATATGGCTTTATTGACTCCCCCGCAAAATCTTGAATCACTCCAACGGTCAATCGGCCAGATGATCGAGATCTCCACCGGCAATCTCGATGTTGATGTCAGCGATTGTCCAGGTTGGAAGGTCGCTGATCTATTACGACACGTTGGTCAGGTCTTTGCCATGGTTGACGCAATCGTCATTCCGCGCTCGCAAGAACGAGTCGGACCCGGCGCTGAAAGTCAACCTGATGATGGACAAGATGTTTTGGAATGGTTCACGACTCGATCAGAGTCGGTCGTCCGTTCACTCGAAAACATCGACGCTTCGGAAAGATTGTGGACCTGGTCCGACCGCCAAGAAGCGGGCTTCTACTTTCGGCGTATGGCCAATGAAGTAGCAGTGCATGTGTGCGATCTTCAACGTGCATTGTCTCGTCCAGTTGTTATGGATCGTGCTTTGGCTTGTGATGGGATTGATGAGTTGTACATCGACATGATGACCGGCTGGGCGAAACGTTTTGGTAAAACCTTTCCTCGGGGATCGCTACATCTACATTGCACCGACGGTGAAGGTGAGTGGCTCATTGTCCCGGCCGACGACCGCATCATCGTCTCGCATGAACATGCCAAAGGCGCTGTTGCCTGGCGAGGTTCGGCGGTCGCTTTGATCTTGTCGGCTTGGGGTCGATCAGATACCGGAATTGAAATTTTTGGTGACGCCGATATTTCAGATCAGTGGTTGAACTTCGCTCCGTAAGGATTCGCCGAGATTAATCAGACGGCTTGCCACATTGGTGCGGTCGGATCTTGTCTCCACCATTTCATTCGGTTCTCGGCTTCAGCTCGAGCGCTAGGAGTTGAAAGACCTGCCCGCCAACGCATCAGTGTTGCCGATAGCAGTCGTAATTCGGCAAGGGCGTTTGCTAGATCGTTGGTTGAAAAATCAGATCCGTAACCTTGGGCAAAATCTGAATAAGTTGAAGCTTGACCACCCCAACGAGTGGCCCAAGTCAGCAAGGCAGCATGGTCCCATTCTCGAGGGGCGACAGAGAGCAAATCCCAATCAAGTAGAACCGGACGACCGCTGTTGCGGTCGACAATGACATTGCCGGGATGAATGTCTCCATGGCAAAGCACGGGGCGAACAACTGAGGAACCGAGATCAATATTTTGAGCGGTTGTGAAATATGGGCGAAGTGCTTGCCAACGTTTAAGCAAGACCTCGCAATCTGAGGCGTCGAGAGTTGAACCCATTTCGGCTAACAGGTGATCAAAATTCCACCACGGAAATGATGTGGCCTTTGGTAACGGATAAAACTTCGCAATGTCGTTGGGATCAATGTCGTGCAAACGTCTGACAAAATTTCCGATCGCTGGCCAATCAACAAGTCGTTTGGGGTCGGGTTCGATGAATTCCCATAACGTGATTTCTATTTCGTCATGACGAAATGGGGCGCGGCTCATTGGTGCGGGCACCTCAAAGTTATTTTGGCGTAAATAATCGGCGAACTCAATTGCTGGCAACGTTGTGTCGGTTGGTCGACTGACGCGCATGATTTTCGGCCCACTTGGTGACACCACTTTGTACACGGCGTTCATTGATCGGCGAATTAATTGGATATCGCTCAACTTCTGTTCCGAAGCAAAGTTCAGAATTCCCTCTTCGATCACATTTTCTTCGACGACCGATATTGGCGAGGCGACGAGGGGAAGATCGGCGAACTGCATCACACCGTTGAACCCGTGGTGAGGCTGACTCCGGGATTCAGGCGGCCAGTCGGGTTGAACTGTTGGAGCATTCGTTGGTGAAGAAGTTCAATGGTTTTGTCAGTGATTTTTAGTTCAGTCGGACTATGACGGTGAACAATTCCGACACCTGCTTCAACCAGCAACTGATCAGACCCCCGACTCAATTGACTTTGAACAAGTTCAGCAAGTTCAGCAGGTGGGATTGATTCTCGAAACGGAAAGGTGTTGAGTTCTGGTGGGCCAGCAACTTCGGTGGGCGCTCCAAGGTCGGTTGCAAGTTGTTGAATTGTCTCGTCGCAGTCGCGTGAGTTGCCTTCGATGCAGAACCACACTGTGTGCCCATCCCATAATACCGATGCTGGTCGGTACACCCGCCGAAGTACTGCTTCGACGTAGTCTTGGCGTGCATCATTCTTCATGAACCATCGCGAGGACTGCGGTATTGGGCGAGTTCGCAATATAACTTCACCCAAGAATCCGAGTTGGCCGAACGACCCAACTAATAATCGACATAAATCAAAGCCACTCACGTTTTTGACTGTGGGTCCACCAGCGCTAACAATCTGGCCGTCGTGATTGATGTAGCGCGCTTGGAGCAAAGTGTCGCGTATTGCTCCACGGCCCAGTCGATAGATATCGCTACGCCCAGTGGAAAGTGCTCCCCCAACTGTGCCTGAACCATGAGTTCCACGCGGAAGATTGACGTATTGACCAACTGCTGTGAGCGAATCTTGAAGTTCGCCAATTGAAGTGCCTGCTCCGCAAACAACAGTCATCTCGTCGGGTTGAAGGTCGTAAATTCCGGACGGAGCCGTCACGATACGAACCGACGAAGGGGCAGCCACGCGTGACTGCTGACCAGCAATCCATACCGGACCACGGTTGGCTGGACCAACAACATCTGCGAAAGGACTGAGATCTATACCCACATGTCCTCCCCAATGTTGTGAGCGTCTCCGCAGCTTGACGGGCTCGGAAGAACCTTGAAAGGATTGGCGATTCCAAGTGGATCAAACGCAACGCGCATCGCCGATTGGGCATGAAGATCATGAGGTCCAAACATCAGTGGCATGAACTCGCGCTTTTCAAGACCGATGCCGTGCTCCCCGGAAAGAACTCCTCCAGCAGCAACACTGACTCGAACAATTTCTTCTCCGGCGGCAAGGACTCGTTCCATGACACCGGGTTCGCGTTTGTCAAAAACTAAGAGCGGATGCAAGTTGCCATCACCCGCGTGGAAGACGTTGAGGACCAAGAGATCGTGTCGTTGAGCGATGCGGTATACCTCTTGGAGAACTTCATTCAGTTTGCGCCGCGGAACCACGGTGTCGTGCAAGTAGTAATTGGGTTTGATTCGGGCGATTGCGCCAAAGGCCGTCTTGCGGCCTTTCCATAAGAGCGCACGTTCTGCCTCATCTTGGGCGACTCGAATTGTCCGTGCGCCGTGTGTGCGGCCTATCTCAGAGATGCGATCGGTCTCTTCATTGACTGCATGGGGCAAACCCGAAACTTCAACCAAAAGTGCAGTAGCAGCATCAGTCGGTAAGCCAGCATGGATATACGCTTCAACCGCTTCTAGGCAGAGTTGGTCCATCATTTCTAAAGCAGCGGGCACCATTCCGGCCGCGATAATCGCACTCACCGTTTCAGCCCCGGCCT
>WLMQ01000169.1 GCA_009700145.1 Actinomycetota bacterium | reverse complement strand
GCAGGATTTAGGTTCCTGTTCCGAAAGGAGTGTGGGTTCAAGTCCCTCCGCCCGCACTCGAACACCCGCTAGAACAGTGTCATGACTCGAATCGTCGACCTGCCCACTCCGGCGCTCATCGTTGACCGCCAAAAGTTTGATGCCAATGTCGCAACAATGGCCGCCGTTCGACCTGGCCTCACCTTGCGCCCACATGTGAAAGCCCACAAGTCGACTGCGCTCGCGGCTCAACTCGCTGCAGTCGGGCATACCGCGTTTACCTGTGCGACTCCACGTGAAATCATCGGCATGGTGCAAGCCGGCCTTGGATCAGATTTGTTGTTGGCCAATGAAACTGTTGACGCTCAACGCTTACGCGCAATGGCGGCTTTGCAAGGTGCGGCTCGCGTCACTGTGGCAATTGATTCTGAAACCACAGCAACTTTGGCTGCGGAATGTGGAATCAAAGATGTGTTGATTGATGTGAATGTCGGATTGCCGCGATGCGGAGTTGCACCTGAGCGTGCTGCCGCGCTTGCATCTTTTGCTGTGTCCCTTGGACTCAATGTGCGCGGAGTGATGGGTTACGAAGGACACTTGATGGCCGTTGCTGATCGTGACGAACAACGAAACAAAGTTCGTGCCGCAATGGAATTACTTGTCCAATGTTTTGATGACGTACGTGGGCAATGCGGCGACGACTGCACGATTATTTCTGCGGGCGGCACAGGAACATTCAATTTGTACGATCCGTCTGATCCTGTGCTTGCGCGAGTCAATGAAGTTCAGGCTGGAAGCTATGCCTTGATGGATTCGCACTACGGGGCTTTGGATCTTCCATTTGAACAGGCTTTGTACGTCGTTGGAACAGTGATTTCAGCGAGCGATGGATGGGCCGTGATTGATGTTGGTCTCAAGTCGCTCGGAATGGACCACGGCAATCCGACGATCGACGGAGCGAGCGTGTGGTTCTGCAGTGATGAGCACATCACGTTTTCCATGAAAGACGGCCGACCACTTCCAAGCATTGGGAACCGGGTGATTGTCCAACCCGCTCATGTCGATCCGACGATCGCACTACACGAAGTGATACACGTCGTCGATCAGATCCCGATGATCGGCGTGCTGTCAAGCGGAACAGATACAAGCGAAACAGTGGCTGGCGGAAAAGTGATTGACGTCTGGCCGGTCAACCTCCGCCACTGGTAACCATGCCTTTTCCGCCACTTTGGAATCTCGCTGCCGCCTAGCGGCAGCGAGATTCCAAAGTGGCGGAATTAGGGGGTAGGGGGTAGGGGGTAGGGGGTGGGGGTGGGGTTAGCGGGCGAGGACGGTGTAGGTGTCTTTGCCGGACTTCAAAACGGTTCCCGGCACTGCCCCATTGGCGACACCATTCTCCACAATCGTCACGCCATTCACGAGAACACGCTTCACGCCAAACGATCCCGCCGTTAATCGCGACGAATTACCCGGAAGGTCGGTCACCAACATCGCATCTTCAGATCCGATTTCGTCGGGATTGAACACCACAACATCGGCGCAGGATCCTTCAAGCAATTCGCCTCGGTCAACCAACCCAAACAATTTCGCTGGTTGCGATGTCATCATCTTCACTGCAAATTCAACGGGCACTAATTTGCGACCACGAATGCAGTCGGCGAGCCAACGAGTTGGGTACGGGGCACCACACATGCGGTCTAGGTGAGCACCTGCATCGGATCCACCGATCATCGCCCGTCCGTCTTGCCACAATTCGGCCCTCATTCTCCACGATTCGGCATCATCATCTTGCGGAGTCGGCCACAGAATCGTTTTCAATTCATCGGCGATCACAATGTCGAGCAATGTTCCGAACGAACTTGCGCCTCGCTCAATTGCGATCTCGCGAACGGTCCGACCTTTCAAACCTTCGTTCGCTGCCGAATAGGTATCGCCAATGACGTAATCGCCCCAATCGGCTAAACGACGAAACACGCCCGCAGCTTGCGACAAACTATTTTCGAGCATGCGCACTCGGGTGTCTGGATCTTGCAACCGCTGAATTCGTTCAGCAACAGGAACGCCCAAGATTTGTTGCCAACCTGGCAACAACCACAAGCCACAGAAGCTTGAGAAGCTCATATTCATGGGCACTTGCACGGGCATCGTGAGGGCAACAACCTTGCCACCCAATTCAATTGAGCGGTCGTACGCCGAAATTTGTCGCGGCACTCGATCGGCTTCACGTGAATCAACGGTCAAAACGTTCCAGTTCATTGGGCGGTTTGCCGCAGCACTCATGAGTCCGAGCAATTCAATTTCGTCGTCGGCAAAACGATCTAAACAACCAGGAACAATTCCCTCGAGCGTTGTTCCTTCGTGCAAACCAACTTCTTCACACAGTGCAATGAGTTCATCGTGGGTTGCCCAACGACTTGCGACAGGCTCGCCATCACCATCACTGTGTGATGTGCTGTTAGTAAACGAAAAACCCAAGGCGCCCGACTTAATTGACTTGGCCAGTTCGGCACGCATGCCACCAATGTGTTCTTTCGATGCTTCAGCGCCTACAGCAGCGGGCCCCATCACATAGCGACGGATCGCGCAGTGACCCACGAGAAAGCCAGCGTTGACCGAAATATTTCCTTCAAGTCGACCTAAATATTCGGCAAACGTCTCCCACGACCAATCGGTCCCGTTTTCAAGGGCAGCCAATGGCATACCTTCAACCTTCGACATCATCTTGCGCAAATAATCGGCATCTCCAGGAATCAACGGAGCCAGCGTGAATCCACAGTTGCCACCGATAATCGTCGTCACACCATGAACACTTGACGGGCTTGCCGTTGGGTCCCATAAAAGTTGAGCGTCGTAATGGGTATGCGGATCAACGAAACCGGGGGTCACGATGCAACCCGTTGCATCAATCACTTCAACAGCGTCTTGCTCGACGACTCCGATTGCGACGATGCGGCCGTCTTTGATACCGATATCGGCAACACGCGACGGCGAACCCGTTCCATCGATCACTGTTCCGCCACGAATCACTTTGTCGAGCATGTCCAACCAACTTTCTGCAAGAACTATCCAGGCGCCCCATAGCGGTCGGTGTCAACCCCCACAAAAGCGGTAATCAAACCCCGAAGAAATGGAATCTGACGGTGTGTCAGATTGTAGCCTTGCCATGGCATTCGTGCCGTGGCGAGTCCGCACCTAGGGGGAAATATGTCCAGTTCAGGTTCAGCAGTTGACAAGACCTACAAGATGCTCATTGGTGGCCAATGGGTGCTTGGCGACGAAGGTACGACGCCCATCATCAACCCTGCAACCGAAGAAGTAGTTGGCTACGCCCCTGAAGCATCAGTCGCTCAGGCCGAAGCAGCAGCCCAGGCCGCCCAAGACGCCTTCCCCAAGTGGTGGCGCACTCCTCCGGCTGAGCGCGCTCGACTTTTGCAAGCCCTCGCCGATACCTTGCGCGAATGCCAAGGTGATCTTGTTCCGTTGATCATCAGCGAAACCGGCGCCACCGCAATGGTCGGATCCCGCATGCAGGTACCGGTCGCCATCGAACGATTCGAGCGTTACGCCAAGAGTGCCGCACGCAGTCTTGATATCGCTCTCCCACCGTCAGCAATGCAAGCGACTCCGCTCGCAGCCGGTGGTCTCATCGGTGGCGTTGTTCATCGTCAGCCAGTCGGTGTCGTTGCCTGCATCTCGCCTTACAACTTCCCCTTAGTCAACATGGCTGGCAAAATCGCCCCGGCTCTTGCTGTCGGCTGCACAGTTGTTATGAAGCCTGCTCCGCAAGATCCGCTCGCTGTGATTGAACTTGCCGAAATCATGCATGAGGTCGGGTTCCCGCCCGGAGTTGTCAACATCATCACGTCATCAAGCCCGGCTCCTGCGGCAGCACTCACAACAAGTCGCAATGTTGACATGGTGTCATTCACTGGTTCAACTGGTGTCGGCGTGCGCATTATGGAAGCCGGCGCCGCAACAATGAAGCGTCAATTGCTTGAACTTGGCGGCAAAGGTGCCGGACTTGTTTTGCACGACGCCGACATCGCGAAAGCAGTTGGCGCGATTCAAAGCGTGTGGGCCTTTCACAGTGGACAAATCTGCACAGCGCCAACACGAGCCATTGTTCATCGCAGTCG
>WLMQ01000168.1 GCA_009700145.1 Actinomycetota bacterium | reverse complement strand
TTGCCAATACATCTTCGTGGCGACTCACCACATAAAACGGCGGATCAAAAGTGTCCTCTTTGTGAATCGGACACTTTTCAATGAGGTGATGATGACCCGCTGAAGGTTCAAGATCGTTGGCGTGTTCTAAATGTGAATAGGTCACGCTGTCACTTGCCCCTTCAGTAAAAACGGAAAATCAGTACGGAAGAGTTCCACCGTCAACGGGGAACAGACATCCGGTGATATTTCGCGCGGCATCAGAAGCCATCATCACTGCAACTGCAGCAACCTCTTCAACCCTGTTCGGCTTCTTGGTCGCTGCTTCAGAACTGAATGCGGCAATGAGGTTCTCGTATGTACCGAGTCCCATAGCAACTGCTGAATCGGGACCAGTGTTACGAACAATGTCGGTCTCGATGATGCCCGGCAAAATTGCGTTCACCGTAATGCCAAGTGTTCCGACTTCTTGAGCAGCCGACTTCACGAGTCCGTTGACAGCGTGCTTGGTTGCGACATAGCCAGGAATGCCAGGCTTGCCCAACTTGCCTTCAACCGACGACGTCACGATGATGCGGCCACTTTGGCGCGGAATCATGTGCTGCAACGAACGACGCATTCCCCAGAAAACATGGTTGAGGTTCCAGTCGATTTCAAGATTCCATTCTTCGTCTGACATTTGTGCAACTGGTGCAGTCATATTCACGCCACCTGAGTTCAAGCAGCAAATATCGAGACGTCCGAATTTCTCGATCGTGAAATCAATCAAACCTTCAACAACGGACTGCTTTGATGAGTCTCCTGCATAAAAAGCAATATTTGGTCCGCCACCCATTTCGGCAAGAGCGACAGCACCTTTTGCTGCGTCGCGACCGTTGACAACAACCGTGGCTCCTTCAGCCAAGAATGCTTCGGCCATTGCGCGACCAATGCTTCGTGTGCCGCCGGTGATGCAAGCGATTTTTCCTTCAAGTTTTCCCATGACAATCTCCTAGATCAGTAAGGCGAAGTTCCGCCGTCGATTGAGATCAAAGATCCCGTGATACCTGCACCAGCATCAGATGCCAGCAATACGGCCACTAGGGCCACGTCTTCGCTTTCGTTGATGCGCTTGATCGCTGATTGCTGAGCAAACAGGTCAAGCAAACCTTCGTAGGTCAAGCCCATCGCTTCGGCGGCGCCCGGACCTTGCGCCATCATGACATCGGTTTCAATTGCCCCTGGGCACAATGCGTTCACCGTGATACCGAGCGTGCCCACTTCATGAGCAACCGACTTGACGAGACCGTTGATTGCGTGCTTTGACACAACGTAACCCGACACCATGGGCTTGCCCATTTTTCCTTCAACCGAACTCATCGCCATGATGCGGCCGTAGCCCTGCGGAATCATGTGCTTGAGAGCAGCGCGAATCGTCCAAAACGTGTGCCAGAAGTTCCAGATCATCGGAACTTCCATGGCTTCATCAGTCATTTCGGCAACTGGACCCGGGTCTCCGCCACCGCCGGCGTTAGGAACCAAAATATCAATACGACCGAAATGAGCGACCGTGCCATTGACAATGGCTTCACAATCTTCACGCTTCATCACGTCGCCAGCAATAAAAAAGACATTGGCGCCAGCGTTCAGTTCATCAAGGGTCTTTTGCGCTTTCACTGGATCGCGACCGTTGATGACCACCTTGGCCCCTTCATCTAGGAAGGCCTTGGCAACTGCAAGACCGATTCCTCGGGTACCTCCAGTTATGCAAGCGACTTTTCCATCAAGTGATCCCATATCGACCCTTTCATTCAAAAATGAATTAGCAAGTAGACCATAATCAACCAACCGACCAATTAAGTAAGCGGAGAAAGGACGAGGGCCGTCAGGGCACTCTCGGGTATTCAGGAAGTTTTGACGAGGTGGCCACGCATGGCCATCTTGATTCCTTGAATTGCTCGCTTTTGCAGTTCATGATCTTCTGAAACGGCGTCGGTGAGTCCCATCAACACGGTCAGCAAGTAGGCCTGCACAACCAAGCGGTTCTCCCGAGCAATTTCGCCCCGCTTAATTCCGAGATCGATCATGACGGCAAAGAATCCCTCACGCTGGCGCACATAGGTCGAAAGCGCGGCGGCCATATCGGGATGACGACCCGAGTCGACCCTGACTGCGCCAATGAACCGAGCAACTGAAGCGTCTTCAATATTCATCTCGTGAGCGATGTCAAGAACGGCCTCAAACTGACCAATAAAGGTCTCATGGTCAATAATCGCCTTGGTGAACTGCTCGTACACCTGGGCCTGGGTGACTTCATGGACCGCCAAGTACAGGGCCAATTTCGAGCCGAAGTAGTGATAGAGCGCCCCAGGGGTAATGCCGACTGCTGTCGCAATGTCACGGTTCGTGGTGATTTCGTATCCGTGAACCGAGAACATTTCGCGAGCGACCACCAAAATTCTCTCTTTAGTCTCGACCGAGCTGGTATCTCGCGGGCGCCCGAGCCGTTTCACGACTGGTTTTGCCTTTTTCGCCGATGCCATGCCGTGAGTATTACCGACGGATACAAGTAATTGACGACTGAGGTGCACCCCGGGCCCATGTTCTTGCCCGCAAAACACTTCCCCACGGTTCTCTAACTGATTGGTGGGTCAATTACGCTCACATCATGTCTGCCGCACAGAATTCAACTCAAACAAGCGTCCCTCCCCTTGACGAATTCATCGAGACTGCACGCACATGGCTCGAGGCGCATACCGAATACCGCTCCGGTGGATCCGATGACAAAGACCTCGTATGGGGCGAAGGCGAGTTTTCGGTCTCGGTGTTCCACTCGTTGACCTTCGAAGAAGAAACTGCACTTCTTGAAAAGGCCAAGGCTTGGACTCAAGCCAAAGCCGAACACGGTTACCACGCCATCACTCAACCCGTTGAATACGGCGGACTTGCATATCCGCGCGAGTATGCCCGTGCCTATTCGAAACTCGAATCACTCTTTGTCACTCCAACTGGCCATGAAACGCACAGCGTCACTGTTGGACTCATTGCGCCAACAATCAATGTCTACGGAACACCCGAACAAAAAGAACAATTTGTTGGTCGCTTCATGGCAACGCGCGAACTCGCATGTCAGTTGTTCTCCGAGCCTGGCGCAGGTAGCGACTTAGCTGGTCTCGCCTGTCGCGCCGATCGCGACGGTGACGAGTGGGTCATCAATGGTCAAAAGGTTTGGTCGTCAGGTGCACAGTTCTCTGAATGGGGCGAACTCATCGCTCGCAGTGATGTTGATGTCGTCAAGCACAAGGGCATGACTGCGTTCATCATTCCGATGGATCTCCCGGGTATTGAAATTCGTCCCATCAAGCAGATGAGTGGCGGATCGTCATTCAACGAAGTTTTCTTCAATGATGTTCGTGTCCCCGACTCAATGCGTCTTGGTCCAGTTGGCGAAGGCTGGAAAGTTGCTCTCACCACACTTGGTTTTGAACGCGATCACTCTGGTGACGGTGGCGGCGGCGGATCACGCGTCGGTGGTTCATGGCGCCAAATCATCGCAACTGCTCGCGCCATGGGCGTCACGAGCGATCTCGTGATGCGCCAAGAACTCGCCAAGGCCTACACCCATTTCCGCGTTGAAGGTTTTGTGAATCGCCGTGCCTCAGACATGCGTCGTGCTGGTCAGCCTGCTGGACCCGAAGGATCACTGGGCAAGCTGATGTGGACCGAAGGTATGACGTACGTCAGCGATGTCATGTCAAAGATTCTTGGCGCAACTCTGATCGCCGATACCGGCGAATGGGGCACATTTGCTTGGGGCGAACATGTACTTGGTGCCCCTGGCTACCGCATTGCTGGTGGTTCAGATGAAACCCAGCGCAACATCATCGGTGAGCGAGTTCTCGGGCTTCCCGGCGAACCACGTGTCGACAAGGATATTTCTTGGAAAGACACGCGCCGGTAAGAAGTTCCGGTCGTAGTTTTACGGCTAGTCGTTTCAGCAAGTTTCAGTCATAACAACAACAACTACAACAGGGGGCAACATCATGGACCTAGGTCTTAAGGGTAAAAAAGTATTAGTCACTGGCTCAACTAAGGGCCTCGGTCGCGCAATTGCCGAAACAATGCTCGCCGAAGGTGCATCAGTCGCTATTTGTGCACGTAACGCCGAAGAAGTCGCGGCTGCAGTT
>WLMQ01000167.1 GCA_009700145.1 Actinomycetota bacterium | reverse complement strand
CAGCCTGTTTCCACGTGCCCATTCCCGCCTGGCGAATGGTGCCAGTTGGGCTGTGTTCGGTGGTCGTACCGTCCTCGTTTGGAATTCGTGAGAGTTCAACAGTCTCAATATTGTTTGTGTCACCAAAAAATGACCTACTGATGATTCCGGCGTCTCTCTCTGTTGTTCGCAAAATGGCTGCTCCGGCACCATCACTAAAAAAACTTGCAACGTTGGGATCAGTCTTGTCAACAAATCGGCTATTTACCTCCGAGGCAACTACGGCACCAATAGATGCGTGAGCATCGACAGTGAGCCTGTCGTGAACAACGGCGATGCCATTGAGAAAACCAGTGCAGTTACTCTGAACATCTAGCGCTTGGGTTTTGCTATACGAGAGAGGCGTAAGTAAGCGAGAAGCCAAGGAAGGGAACACTTTGTCGTGGGCATAGGTAGCCACGACTAATTGGTCCAACTCCGACAACTCAACTTTGGCCTGCGCCAGTGCCCCATTCAGGGCATTAGCGGCCAAAAGCCTCGCACTCTGATTTTCGTCAACAGCAAATCGTCTCGTGATGCCAGTCTTTTCCAAAATCCAGCCAGCTTCTAAGCCTGCCAACGATTCAATCAGGTCATTCTCGATAGCAATATGGCCCAAATCGATGCCAGTTCCAATTATTTCAACACCCATTAAACCTCCACTACCAATCTAACTTCTACAGCCCGAGCAAAAGCCGAAGTTCTGAATTCTCAATGAGTAGTTCATCTGGCGCAGTGAAGCCACCGTGACCCAAAAATACATGTTTGTGCGCAGAAATAATCGGCCAAATATCGCGAACTGTCAGTGCCCACTGCTCTTTATTGTGGCCCGGGACGGTCGCGCTAAAAACTTTGCGACGCATAATCAGATCACCAACAAACACACATTCGGCCACCGAAAACAAGACTCCACCCTTAGTGTGACCTGGAGCAGAAATCACTTGTACTGACTTAAGTATTTCATCGTTCGTAGGGAATGGTAGATATTCGAAGGTGTCAACTAAACGTTTTTCTCCAAGTGCCCTTAAGTAGAAATTATTTCTCTTCAAATGAATTTCATCATCTGGATTCATGAAGACTCTTGTGCTAAATAATCTCGAAATTTCAGCTACACCACACACATGATCAAAATGCCCGTGCGTTAACAAAACGTCCACTTTGCTGATGCCAACTTGTCGTAAAAATTCACTTACAAGTCGCACTTCAGAACCGGGGTCAACCACCATTCCATACGACGAACCTTCAGCCGAAATTAAGAATGTATTGGAGTCAGCCAACTCATTTTCCTGGCACCAGACAGTAAATTCAGTTGAATCGTAAACGCGTCTCAATGGGCTCCCGCTAAATAGACCGTTTGTGCCGTGATATACGAGCTTTGACGACTAATAAAAAAATCCAACACATTCGTAATATCCTCGATCTCTGCTTTGCGAGAAATTGGCAGTTGTTGCATCACTTTCTCCAAGTTCGATTGATCCAACTGTTGGAGCATCTCAGTTTCAAATGCACTGATTCCTATCACATTTGAAGTGATATTCAAACTAGAGAACTCGCGAGCCATAACATTGGAGAGCATCTGCAATCCTGCCTTGCATGCTGCATACACCGAGTCGCCCTCTGCTTCGAGTGTTGGTGCCATTGAGCCAATATGCACTATTCGTCCCCACCCCGTTTTGCGCATCAATCTAGCTGCTTCTCGCGAAACGACAAATGGAGCCCACAGGTTTGTGAGCACCATATCCTTGGCTGCCTCAGGCGAAAGGATCATTGCATACTGCGAGGTCAGTACTCCCGCATTGTTCACCACGGTGTCAAGCTGTACTCCATTTTTTCTAAGTATCGAAAAAATCTTTTGTATCGATTCGGCATCCTGAAGATCACAAACATGGTGTGTATACGACTCACTGGTTAAATCGTGATTTTCACCACGTGATACACCATGAACATCAAAATTGCTTGCAAGAAGATGCTCAACTAATGCCCTTCCTATGCCGCGCGAACTACCCGTGACTAACGCAACTCTTTTGCTCCCATCGGCGTTGCTCATGTATTCCTGGCTCCAATTAACTCTTCGCAGTAATCCAGCAGAGTCCCTATCGTGTCAAATGGAGAAATCTCCCTACTCAGCGCTGCATCGTCTGTCAGTGACAGAAAATAATCAAGTTGATCACTCAGCGCCTCTTCCAAATCGGTAATAACGGACACCAGATCTAGTGAATCCAATCTTGCATCAGACCCAAACAATGGAAATGCTTCATCCATGCTGGCAATCTCTGTTTGTGCCTGGTCGTCAACTGAATCCAACGACGTCAATGATTTGACAATAATGTTCTTAATCGAGATGCGTTCCATTTTTTCTACCGTTTTCTTTCCATTAGACGAATCATTGTAAGCATTCTATTTTGCACGTAACCCAGATAGTGCTCGCGAGTCAGCCCAAGTAATACTGCATCTACAATTTCACCCCCGACGATCAGTTGCTTTTCTTGGATTCCCTCCTTTTTCATACCGAGAAAAGTCTGCCACTTGATCATCCGCCAATTGGTTGAGGCGACAAATCCCCACACTTTTCTTATATTCCACTCGAGAAAGATCTTTTCATAGCATAAATACATCGCCTCAACCGCGATTGGCAAACCTGCTACAAGTTTTTCCTCACCGATGAGAAATCGTGACGTTTGGGCGGTTCCATGATGATGGTTGATATCAATTACTGAAATCATTCCTACTGGAATGTCATTGGAAGCAAGACAGATAATGAAGTTCAATTCCGACTCAGGCCGTGTTGAGATCCATTTAATCTGACTTTCAACATCTACAGGCGCACCACCTAATGACATTGCCCGATCTAGGTTTCTCCATTCAAATGTCAATCCCGCATCTGAAGCACGAATTGGTCTGAGGTAGCACCAATTTCCGCTTGCAAAAATCTCTTCGTCATCACTTTTCACGTTTGAGTTCCAACCATAAATGGATCCTTGTCAATCAAAATATCGCCAAGTGCGTCGACCACCGACTCAGCCATGGATTCCGTTAGGTGGGGCCCTATTGGAAGACTCAGCACGTCCTTGCTCAACTGGGCAGAACGATATAGCGGTAATTGTCCATATTCGTCTCTATAGCTCAATTGAACGTGAGATGCAACCGGGTAATGGATGCCGGTTTCAACTCCAGCTTTTCCCAATGCCTCTCGAATCTCATCTCGCCCATTTACCTGAACTACATATAGATGCCACACAGAACTTCGATCAGTTGACCAGGCCGGCAACACAATTGATTTCAGATCAAGTTTCTGAGAATAAATACGAGCAATGTTTTCTCGCCGAGCATTCCATTCTTCAAGTACACGCAGTTTGACCCTCAAGATGGCTGCCTGTACAGGGTCTAACCGACTATTCGTTCCTAGGACATCATGCTCATATTTAACTTTTGAGCCATAATTTGATTCAACACGCACTCGATCTGCCACGTCCGCGCGGTTAGTAGTTACAGCACCAGCATCCCCAATCGCTCCAAGGTTTTTACTTGGATAAAAACTCCAGGCAACCGCATCCGAATGCGACCCAATTTTTACCCCTTTATATCGTGCTCCATGTGCCTGTGCAGCATCCTCCACAATAGGGATTCGATATCGTCGACCAATTTCAAGAATCTGATCGAGCTGTGCGGGTTGTCCATAAAGATGTACAACCACGATCGCTTTCGTCCGTTCAGTAATTGAGGCTTCGACCAACAATGGGTCAATATTAAAGCCATCCGCTTCAGGCTCAACTGGCACTAGTTTGGCGCCACATTGAGTCGCAGCCAGCCAAGTTGCAATAAATGTGTGCGCGGGAACAATCACTTCATCGCCTTGCTTCACGCCTACTGCACGTAGTGCAAGCCTGAGTGCTTCCAGACCGTTTGCTACCCCAACACAATGCTCGGCAGATACAAATTTTGCGAATTCATCTTCAAAACTATGGACTTCTGGTCCGAGAATATATATATGGCTTTCAAGAACCTGTTGGATAGCAGCATCTATCTCAATTTTTAATTCAGTGTAGGCAGCACCCACATCTAGAAATGGAATTCTATTTTGCGATGGCATTACAAAATGTGCCGTAGTCGCGATAGTAATCAGACTCATCAAACTTTT
>WLMQ01000166.1 GCA_009700145.1 Actinomycetota bacterium | reverse complement strand
TTGCTCACCTACGAAAGCGGTGTTGATCCCGTTGGCGAAGGTTGGTCGCAAAGTCAGATTCGTTATTACGTGTTCGCACTTCTCTTCGTCGTGTTTGACGTTGAAGCAGTGTTTATTTTCCCGTGGGCCACTCAGCTCGAGCGCTACGCCGGTTTCGGTTTAGTTGAAATGGGTGTGTTTGTAGGTGTGTTGTTATTGGGTCTCGTCTACGCCTGGCGCAAGGGTGTCCTTCGCTGGGTGTAATGGACAAGGAGTCACATGGGTCTCGTTGACCGCGGGCGGCTGCCAAAGCCGCTGAATTCATTACTAAACATGGGTCGCTCGTACTCCCTTTGGGTGTACCAGTGGGGCCTTGCGTGTTGCGCCATCGAGATGGGCGCTGCTTTTGGATCCCCGCGATATGACGTGATGCGTCTTGGTGTCATTCCGCTACCTGCAAGTCCGCGTCAAGCCGACCTCGTGGTGATCTCCGGAACCGTGACCGACAAGATGGCTCCGGTCATTAAGCGTTTGTACGAACAAATGCCCGATCCGAAATACGTGATCTCGATGGGTTCATGCGCAAATAGTGGCGGACCATATTGGGACAGTTACTCAGTGACCAAGGGCGTTGACCAAATCATTCCGGTTGATGTCTATGTGCCTGGTTGCCCGCCTCGCCCCGAAGCTTTGCTTGAAGGCGTCGTGTTGTTGCAACAGCGCATCTTGAATGAAGACATGGGTGCTCGTTGGCGCGGCGAGGGTTACAAGCCGCTCATCGTCGGCGAAACCAAAAAGTCAAAGAAGGCTGCCGCGAAGCGAGGTGAGTTGAATGTCGTCAACTGATACTCCGATTGCAGAAATTCCTGGCGACACATTGCGTGAGCGCATTGTCGCCGACCTTCGCACAAAGATTGGTGCTGATCTCGTTGACAGTTTGGTCAAGCCTGGCGACGATGTGTGGGTGCGCGTCAGCACCGAAGCATGGCGCCGCACTGGTGTTGCATTGCGCGAGATGGGCTTTGAATATTTCTGTTTCTTGTCGGCTATCGACTGGATGCCATCGCCATTTGGCAAAGGTGAAGATGATCCAACTGCTCCGCCAGTCGAACGCGATGACACCGTTAAACAGGGTTACGCCGGTGGCGAGACACGTATGCAAGTTCTTGCACGTTTAGTGCACCCAACATTGCATGTCGGCATCAACATCAAATGTGATGTTTCCGATTCTGAGCCTGTTGTTGAATCATGGGTTTCAGTTTTTGCCGGTGCGAACTGGCACGAACGTGAAGCCCACGAAATGTTTGGTATTGGCTTTGCTGGTCACCCCGACCTCCGCAATATGTATTTGCCAGGTGAATTCGAAGGTCATCCGTTGCGCAAAGATTTCCCATTGCTCGCACGTTTGGTCAAGCCGTGGCCCGGAATTGTTGATGTTGAACCCATGCCTGGTGGCTCTGCTGATGAAGAAGGTGACGCAGAATGACGTCTACTGAATCGCTCATTGATCGTCGCCAGTTGGCGTACATCGCTTCACAGGCCGCTGATGCGCGGCTGAATATTGAACTCGAAACCGAGGGCATGACCCTCAACATCGGGCCGCAGCACCCCGCAACTCACGGCACGTTGCGCATCATTGCTCACCTCGATGGTGAACAAGTGGTGTGGGCCGAACCGTCGTGTGGCTACATGCATCGTGGTTACGAAAAACTCACCGAAGTTCGTACGTACCCACAAGTGACGTCACTTGTGAACCGCATCGACTGGCTCGGAAGTTTCGCCAATGAAGTGCCGTTCATTTTGGCCGCAGAAAAGTTGATGGGAATTGAAGCACCACCGCGCGCTCAATGGATTCGCACTATCTTGTTCGAGTTGTCGCGTATTGCCAACGTGTCGTTGTTCCTTGGCGACCTTGGTGTGCAGTTAGGCGCCATCACCCCGGTGTTCATGGCGTTCCGCGATCGTGAACATGTTCTGAACTTGATCGAAGCAACAACCGGTGGACGTTTCCACCCCAACTTTGACCGCATCGGTGGACTCAAGGACGATCTCCCCGCTGGCTTCATTGATGAAACCCGCGCGGTCATGAAGACCTTGCGTAATTTCTGCACCGAAATAGAAGATCTGTTGTTTGGCAACGAAATCTTCCAGAGCCGTACTCGCGGCATTGGTGTGATTCCGAAAGACATTGCCATGCAGTACGGATTGTCAGGCGCCAACGCGCGCGCCAGCGGTATCGACTGGGACTTGCGTCGCGATCAGTCGCTACCCATGGCGTGGGACAAGGTCGACTGGAAAGTCTGGACTCACCCCGATGGTGACAGCTTCGCTCGTTGCTGGATTCGTCTCCAAGAAGTTCGCGAATCAACGCGCATTGTTGATCAGTTGCTCGACAACATTCCGACGGGCCCGATCATGGCCAAGGTTCCGCGCATCATCAAGGTTCCTGAGGGTGAAGCTTGGGTATCAACCGAAAACCCACTCGGCGAAATGGGCTACTACGTTGTGAGCAAGGGCGATCTCGGTCCTTTCCGTACCAAGATTCGTTCAGCAAGTTTCAACAACATCTCGATCGTGCCGTGGATTTTGAAGGGTGTCTACGTTCCCGACATCATCACGATCCTCGCTTCGCTGTACTTCATTCTCGGAGACATCGATCGATGATTGCTCTGCTTGCTGCCGATTTGCCCTATTGGGCACAGTCTTTGTTGCGCATCCTTGGTGGACTCGTGGCCGTGCTGTTACCTGCGGGCACCATCGTGTACCTGTTCTTGTTCAAGATGATGTCATTTATGCAGAGTCGTCTCGGACCAATGGAAGCCGGCCCCTACGGTTCAATGCAGTTGTTTGCCGAGGTGGGCAAGTGGTTGCAGAAAGAAGACATCACACCAGCTCGCGCTGATCGGACTATTTTCAAGATTGCACCGCTCGTGGTTTTGGCGAGCACGTTTTTGTTGGTTGCTGTTGTTCCGTTTGGTCCCGACGCTTGGTTCACCAACTTTGAAGCTGGCGTGTTCTACCTGTTGGCCGTTTCATCAGTCAGCGTGCTCGGAATTTTGATGGCTGGTTGGTCAAGCGCCAACAAGTATTCGTTGCTCGGTGGTTTGCGTGCTGCTGGTCAGCTGATCGCTTACGAACTGCCGATGGTGCTTGCCGTTATTGGTGTCATCATTCAGGCCGGCACGATGAACCTTCAAGGCATTGTTGTTGCGCAAAACGGCGGATCAATGTTCGGTTGGAACGGATTAGGTAATCCCTACATCCTCACGCAATTCACTGGCTTCATCATTTTTATGATCGCTGTTCAAGCAGAACTCACCCAGACTCCTTTCGACATGCCAATCGCCGAATCAGAACTTGTGTCGGGTTACATGACCGAGTACTCGGGCTTCCGCTTCTTGACTTTCTTTATCGCCGAATTCGCAACCGCTGGGGTGTTCTCTCTGATTGCCTCGGTGTTGTTCCTTGGCGGTTGGGGAGTGCCCTTCGCTTGGTTCGACTGGAAGAGCATCGATGACATTTCTGATTGGATGAATGTTGTTGGACCGCTCATCATGTTTACAAAGATGATGGTTTTAGCCTTTGTCATCATGTGGGTGCGTTTTAGTTACCCACGTTTCCGTGAAGACCAACTGCAACGTTTTGCGTGGAAGGTTCTCATTCCTATTTCATTGGTGAACATTATGATCACCGCGATCTTGAAGGTGGCTTTCTGATGCCCAAGGTCCCTGGTCTCTTCAAAGGTCTTGGCGTCACGCTCAACACCCTGAAGCGCACCGTTATTGACGGTGCGAACACTGTGCAGTATCCGCACGAAAAAGAAGCACCGCCAACCCGTGCTCGTGGCGTTATCGCGTTGCACGAAGGCAACTGCACATCTTGCATGTTGTGCGTTCGCTCGTGTCCCGACTGGTGTATCTACATCGAGGGTCATAAAGAAATGGCTCCACCGCGACGCGCTGGTGGCAAGCCACGACAGGTCAACAAGCTCGATCGTTTCGACATTGACTACGCACTGTGCATGTATTGCGGTATCTGTGTAGATGTGTGTCCATTTGACGCATTGTTCTGGAGCCCCGAATACGAATACAGCGAACCCAAGGTTGCCGACTTGTTGCATGACAAAGCCAAGTTGAGTGAGTGGATGGAAACTGTCCCCGAAGCGCCGGCTCTTGAAGCTGGCGCCGAAAAGAAGGGCAAGAAGTAA
>WLMQ01000165.1 GCA_009700145.1 Actinomycetota bacterium | reverse complement strand
GATGGCAAATGCATGTGGCACCGAGTGTGTCACCGGAATGAATTCAACATCAAACGGGCCGATCATTCTTCGTTCGCCATCGTGAACAACGATGAGTTCGGTTTTACCAAGAAGACCTGCCTCTTCAATTCGATTCTTAGCAAGCCCCAGAGTGACGTCCGAGCCGTAGACCGGAAAACTCAGATCACGAAGCAAATACTGCAATCCCCCGACATGGTCTTCATGACCATGTGTCGCCACACATGCAACAACTCGATCGGCATTTTCACGAAGCCATGTGAAGTCGGGAAGAACTAAATCGATGCCATGCATGTCGGCGTCGGGAAACATCAAACCACAGTCAATTAATAACAACTTGTCATCTTGTTCGATGACCATACAGTTGCGACCGATCTCACCAAGGCCTCCGAGAAAGGCCACGCGGACCGGAGCGGCCATCAGGAAACTCGCTGACGAGACGCTTGCAAGTTAGCCAAAACAGTTTTGGCCTTTACGGCGACGAAGTCTGCTGGCGGACCCATCGGCAAACGACACTGGCCCACATTAAGTCCGAGCAGATTCATCATGACCTTGCTCGGAATTGGGTTCGGTGATTCATCGCCAGTCTCGTAAGCGAAGCTTTCGAGCAATGTCTGGTTAATCGCGATTGCGCCCGCAGTGTCTCCGGCTTCCCAGCAATCAAACATGTGCTGGTGATCTTGAGCGGACCAATGTGTCGCCACACCGATAACGCCCACCGCACCAACAGCCATCAACGGCAAAGTCAATCCGTCGTCTCCGCTATACACCTCAAAACCAGCCGGCGCTTGAGCAATGACATTTGCGGTTTCGGCCGGGTTGCCCGCGGCATCTTTCAAGGCCACCACATTCTTCACTTCGCGAGCCAACTTCAACAGTGTTGAGGTATTGATCTTGCGACCTGTACGCGCGGGGATGTCGTAGACAACGACTGGCAAATGTGAAGATTCGGCAACGGCACGCACGTGGGCTTCGATTCCCGACTGCGGTGGGCGGTTGTAATACGGAGCCACAACAAGCAGACCAGCAACACCTAATTTGGTGGCTTCTTTGGTCATGTGAATTGAATGCAACGTGTCGTTCGTACCTGTTCCGGCGATGACCGGAATCGTGACTGCTTCGGTCACGGCCGCGAACAAACTCAAACGTTCGTTGTCGGTGAGCACCGGGGCCTCACCCGTAGTGCCAGCAATAACCAGTGCATCGTTGCCGTTGTCTTGCAACCAGCGCGCCAAGCGACGCGCACCATCAAGATCAAGAGCACCACTTGCGTCAAACGGTGTCACCATTGCCGTGATGACACGTCCGAAGCGGGCCATCAGAATGAACCCTCGGCAGCGCGGTCAATACCTTGCGACAAAATGAGATCTTCGTGGAGTTCCATCCAGACATCGTGGAATGAACCACACATCACACCGGTAAACATATTGTTTGCGCCACCTACGACCAACTTGCATGTTGATTCAAGTCGCGGCACATACGGTGACAAGCGGGGAACAATTGTGGCCATCGACGAGACCACCGGTTCGGCCCCAGAATGAAGGGTCACTAACCGCGCAATGATTTCGTGGTCGTACTTGTCATCAGAGTGATCATTCGGAGCGCCATCACGCAACTGCCAATCACCACACAAGTGCTTGAACGTGTCATTAATTTCTAAGAACGAGTGGTAATGCGGCTTCAACGCATCAAGATCGAATCCAGCAACATCTTTGGCTAAGGCTTCGGGGTGGGCCGCACGGCCAGCGGGAGTGAGTTGCCACAGCGAACGAGCTTCGCGGAACATCGCCATCTCTTCGGCCTGCAGCTCTTGTAGATGCTGATCGACGACAGCAACATCAAGCGCCACGATCTCGGCCAAGGTCTCGCTCTTGGAAAAGCCCTTAATTCGTAGAGCGTGATGGGTGAGAAACTTGGGATCTGAACTATTTGACTGTGACCGTGTCATACGCAGTCAAATCTAGTGCGCCAGGTTCGGTGGCGACTTACCTATTGCCTGCCTTTCCTGTTACCTGCCGGTACGGAGTGTTATGGCGCACTATCGTCTAACCGTGGGCCACATTGAGAGCAGCGGGACCGACCGCATCAATCTCGTCATCATCTTCGGAGGCCAGTCGGCTGAACACGATGTGAGTTGTTCGACCGCCGCCCACGTGATGAAAGCGGTCAATCCCGATCGGTACACCGTGACTGCCCTTGGCATTGATCGATCTGGCCAATGGCACCTAGCCGAATCGGCAATGGCGGCACTTGACCAAGGCCCCGAGGCAATTCCGGCTCGACTTGAAGCAACTGGTCGAGCAGTGTCATCAGCACTTGCCCTCAGTGCTGCGTCAGCCAGTGGATCAACCGTGGTGATGCCGCTATTGCACGGACCTTTGGGTGAAGACGGCACAGTGCAAGGACTTCTTGAACTACTTGATGTCCCGTATGTCGGAGCAGGAGTCTTGGCTTCAGCCGTCGGCATGGATAAAGCGATGTCTAAAGATGTGCTTGCCCGTCACGGAATCGCCCAACCTCGTTATGTCGCTCTACGCGACAGTGATGTGTCTGCATCACGACTTCAACAAATTGCTGCTGAACTCAAATATCCCATCTTTGTGAAACCAGCCAATATGGGATCGTCGGTTGGCGTGAGCAAGGCCCACGATTTTGACGAACTCGTTTCGGCAACCGATATTGCGATGACGTACGACGAGTGGATTGTTTGTGAAGAAGCAATTGTTGGACGCGAAATCGAAGTCGCGGTTCTTGGCAGCCATCAACCGCAAGCAAGTGTTGCTGGCGAAATTGTCCCAGGACACGAGTTCTACGACTACGAAGACAAGTACCTCAGCGATGGTGCTCAACTCATGATTCCGGCGCCACTCACCCCAGCGCAAAGTGACACCGTTCGTCAACTAGCCATTGAGGTTTTTCAAGCTCTTCGCGGTGAAGGCTTAGCTCGAGTTGATTTCTTCTTTGAAGAAAATGGCCGTGGATTTTTGTGCAATGAAGTGAACACCATGCCCGGATTTACACCGATTTCGATGTACCCGAAATTATGGATGGCGACAGGTGTCAATTACTCCGAGCTCATTGATCGCTTAGTTGAACTTGCTCGCGAACGTCACGCTCGGCGCCGTCGCAATACTGTGCACTGAATTTACGATTTTTCGGGCGTTAATGCTGCGCGTAAAAACTGAGTCATTTCATAACGCAGATTTCGTAGTCCTGCAATGTCTTGCTGCCAGCCAACAATGCGCAACGCTTCTGGTTCGGTCGCAATTCCAGTGACGGTCGCGTACACCATCGCCACGATGATCGCTGGGTTACCTTGACGCAGTCGACCGAGTTCCATTTCTGATTGCATCCAACTCACCGCACGACCAACAAGCGGATTCAAATGCTCGGTCATGTATCCCGTCGCCCCGCTAGGCAATCGGCTCAACTCACGCAGCAAGCCAAGTAACGCCGGACGCCGAACTGCCGACCGAAAAACGGCATGGACCACTGCGTCCAAGCGATCGAGTGGGTCATCGGGAGCGGCCCGTATCGCGGCCTCGACGACCAAGGTCAGTTCAGCCGCCATATTGGCCAAGACTGCCTGCATGAGGTCATCTTTTGAGGCGAACCAATACAACAAGGTTTGCTTGGCGACCCCCACGTCGGCCGCAATCTGATCGAGGCTCACCGCGTCAAAACCCCTGGTCCCGAACAGAATCGTGGCACTTTCCAAGACCCGCTCACGGGTATCTCCACGTCGATTCGGGCTCACTGGGCGACTAGCCATTCCCTATTCCTACCAGCCCATTCGGCCAAGAATCCCGATTTTCCGAGATTTCTCTACCAATTGGTAGAGAACCGTGTTATAACTAGGTCGTGATTTCCGAAAATCTCCGTGGCAAACGCATTGCGGTGACCGGCGCAACCGGCTTTGTGGGCACCGCCCTCGTTGAACGCCTGCTGTACAGCGTCCCCGATTGCGAAGTCGTTTTGCTCGTTCGCAACGGTCGTCGTACCGCAGCAGCCGAACGCGTACGCCGAGAGATTTTTAAAAACGACGCATTCGATCGCTTACGCGCATCACTTGGCCCCGACTTTGATGCAACCATGCAACGTCGCGTCAGTGTTGTCGCTGGAGACGTTGGAACTGACGGACTTGGTCTGTCAGATGAAGATGCAAAAACGTTTGCCTCATGCGACACCATCATCCACTCTGCAGCAAGTGT
>WLMQ01000164.1 GCA_009700145.1 Actinomycetota bacterium | reverse complement strand
TTGCTTGGCCATACGGAGCGTGGACGAGCGAAAATCGTTTGGGTCGTACATCGCACGAGCACCCTCCCTATATCTGGTCAATGCAAACAGGTGCTGGTGAATGGGACGGAGACGTGTGGGGCGTACATGCAGCGTGGAGTGGTAATCACGTTGTCTATGCCGAGAAATTGCCCGACGGCCGTCGTTACATACAAAGCGGCGAACTCTTCCATGCTGGCGAGATGTGTGTGTACGCCGGTGAAACCTTTAGTACAACTGAAGTTATTGGCGTGTATTCACCGCGTGGTTTCACACCGGCATCATGGGGATTTCACAACGAAGCTCGCCGACGAGGGCCGCGTCAAAATCTTTCGCCGCGACCAGTTCATCTGAATACTTGGGAAGCGGTCTATTTCAATCACGATGTCAACAAACTCAAAGAATTGGCCGATCGAGCGGCGGACGTCGGAATTGAGCGATTCGTGTTAGACGATGGTTGGTTTGGTGGTCGTCGTAATGATCGAACTGGTCTGGGTGACTGGTGGGTGTCTGATGATGTCTATCCCGATGGGTTGAAACCATTGATTGACCATGTGACAGGCCTTGGAATGCAGTTTGGAATTTGGATTGAACCCGAAATGGTGAATCCCGATAGTCATCTCTTGCGAGCACACCCCGATTGGGCTCTGGCAACCGATGGGTACGACTCGGTTCTCGGACGCAATCAGTTAGTGCTCGATCTTTCTCGTCAAGAAGCGTTTGAGTATGTGCTGGCACAACTAGATGCGCTCCTTGCAACTGACGACATCAGTTATGTCAAGTGGGATATGAATCGTTGGCACGTTCAAGGCAGTAATGGCGAAGGTAAAGCCGCAACTCATGATCAGACAATTGCGATGTATGCATTATTTGACGCGTTGCGTGAGCGACATCCTCACGTCGAGTTTGAATCGTGTGCGTCTGGCGGCGGTCGTATTGATCACGAAATGTTGCGTCGTGTTGAACGAGTGTGGACTAGTGATAGCAACGATGCGCTGGAACGACAATTCATCCAGCGGGGCGCTTCAATGGTGATCCCACCTGAAGTGATGGGCTCACATATCGGGCCGTCTCAATCGCACACCACGGGTCGTCGACACACGATCGCGTTTAGGGGAGTGACAGCGCTCTTCGGGCACCTCGGAGTTGAAGCCGACATCACTCAATGCGATGCCGATGAGATTGCTCAGCTCGCACAACTGATTGACATCTATCAGGGCTACCGCGATCTGTTGCATGGCGGTGACACCGTTCGGTTTGACACCTTTGCGATCTCGGCGGGCACGAGCCTGGCGCATGGGGTCTATTCACACGATCGCACCGAGGCCCTTTTGGCGTACTGCCAACTTTCATCGGCTACTTCGCTGACCCCTCCGACATGGCGAATTCCTGATTTGATTCCCGATCGCCACTATCGCGTCGACATCGTGCCAACCGACCCGTCGGGATCGGTCTTGGTGGTCGGTCCGGCTTCGCAGCAGCCCGATTGGGTGGGGCGAGCGCAAAAAGGCGAGCCATTGACCTACTCGGGTGAGTTTTTGGCCACGGTTGGCCTACCCGCGCCCATCATGTGGCCCGAATCGGCAGTGCTCGTCCACCTGTCCTGCTCGTAGCATTGAGGCGTGTCCAAATCACCTTCTGAACGAATCTCTGCTGAGGTCGTGGTCAAAGTTTCACGTTTGGCCCGCCTTGATGTCACACCCGACGAAGTGCAACGCATCACCACGCAAATGGCGGGAATGCTTGAACACTTCGCTGACATCGATGCTCTCGACTTGAGCGATGTCGAGCCGATGACGCAGCCGTATCCGCTGTCGAATGTGTTCCGTGAAGACGTCGTGGTCACGGGTCTTGATCGTGAAGAAGTTTTGGCCAATGCGCCAGCTGCTGAAGACGGACGCTTCCGAGTTCCGCCGATCGTCGGATTGGACGGCTGAGATGACAACGCACGCAAATATTCAAGGCAATATTCCGACCACTGCTGCCGCCATTGCCGATGGAGTTCGCTCGGGTGCATTGAAGGCAGTCGACGTTTTAGAAGCCCACCTCGCTCAGATCGCCGCACGCGAAGGTGACATTCATGCGTTCAACTTGGTGACGGCCGATGAAGCACGTGCGGCCGCTGCTCGCGTTGACGCCGATGTTGCCGCAGGTCGTGACCCTGGCGTTTTGGCTGGTGTGCCGATTGCGTTAAAGGACAACATGTGCACGCGCGGAATTCCGACGACGTGTTCGTCGAAGATTCTTGAAGGCTGGCGTCCGCCATACGATGCGACTGTTGTGCAGCGACTTGCTGCTGCCGGAGCAATCGCTATCGGCAAAACCAACCTCGATGAATTCGCCATGGGCTCGAGTACTGAAAACTCGGCTTTTGGTGTCACCTTCAACCCGCGTGATACGTCGCGAGTTTCGGGTGGTTCAAGTGGTGGAAGTGCCGCTGCTGTGGCGGCTGGTTTTTCGCCGATCAGCATTGGTAGTGACACCGGTGGTTCAATTCGTCAACCAGCTGCACTATGTGGCGTAGTTGGCGTCAAGCCCACCTACGGAACTGTGAGCCGTTACGGCTTAGTTGCCTATGCCAGCAGTCTCGATCAGATGGGTCCATTCTCGACCGACGTGCGCGACTCGGCGCTTGTGCTTGAAGCAATCAGTGGGCACGACCCGATGGACTCAACGTCAATTCCGCAAGCACCGTTGTCACTGCAACATGTTTTGTCACAAGGTGTTGAAGGATTGCGCGTTGGTCGAATCACCGATCTACCTAGTGGCGCCGATCCCGATGTCACCGCGCGACTTGAAGCGGCCTTCGATGCTTTGAAGGCCGCAGGTGCAACAATTGTCGATGTTGAAATGCCGTCGATGAAATATGCGCTCACTGCGTATTACCTCATCGCTCCGGCCGAAGCGAGCAGCAACTTGGCTCGTTACGACGGAGTGCGTTACGGAATGCGGGTCAATGCAACTGACACCAATGCGATGTACAGCGCAACTCGTACTGCTGGCTTTGGCGAAGAAGTGAAGCGCCGCATCATGCTCGGAACATACGCATTATCGGCTGGCTATTACGACGCCTATTACGGCAAGGCACTCAAGGTTCGTCGACTCATTAGCGATGATTTCGCTCGCGCCTACACCAAGGCCGATGTGTTGCTCACGCCTACGTCGCCCATTGTTGCGTTCCCTGTTGGCGAAAAGTCTGATGACCCGTTGGCGATGTACCTGTGCGACATCTACACAATTCCGACCAACCTGGCTGGACATCCGGCAATGAGCGTTCCTTTCGGAACCGGAGCCCATGGCTTGCCCGTCGGTGTACAAATCTTGGCCCCAACTTTGGGCGAACAAGTGATGTTTAAAGTTGCCGCATCTCTTGAACGAAGCATGATCGCGGCCGGAGGTGCACAGTGACTACTGCTGATAGCAAGACTCAAGACTCAGGTATTCAGTACGACATGAGCAAGAACGAAATCAAGGTTGCTCCGAACGATGGTTCTTACTTGCTTGACGGATACGAACTTGTCTGTGGTCTTGAAGTTCACGTCGAACTTGCAACCGCAACGAAGTTGTTCTCGGCAAGCGCGAACCGCTTTGGCGATGATCCGAATACACACATCGATCCAGTGACTCTTGGGTTGCCTGGTGCCTTGCCCGTTCTGAATCGTCAAGCAGTCGAACTAGCAATGCGCATTGGTCTTGCTCTCAACTGCAAGGTTCAGCCGAGTACCTTCCACCGCAAGAACTACTTCTACCCTGATATGCCGAAGGCCTATCAAATCTCGCAGTACGACCAACCGATCAACGTCGATGGTTGGCTTGAACTGCCAGGTGGAAAAAGCATCGGGGTTGAGCGCGCTCACCTTGAAGAGGACACCGGCAAGAGCACGCACATCGGCGGAACTGGTGGACGTATTCACGGCAGCGATTATTCGTTGATCGACTTCAACCGTGCTGGTGTGCCGCTTGTTGAAATCGTGGGTCGTCCCGATATCGCCAGTCCCGAAGAAGCGCGTCAATACGTCACCGAACTGCGCCAGATTTTGGTAGCTGTCGGAGCCTCTGACGCGAAGATGGAAGAGGGCTCAATGCGTTGCGATGCCAACGTGAGTGTGCGCAAGCCGGGCTCACCGTTAGGTATTCGTTGCGAAATCAAAAACGTCAACTCGGTACGTTCATTGGGTCGCGCCATTGAATACGAAGCTCGCCGCCAGATTGTGTTGCTCGAAGCTGGTGAAAAGATTCGTCAATAAAC
>WLMQ01000163.1 GCA_009700145.1 Actinomycetota bacterium | reverse complement strand
TGTGATTCTGGTGTCGTTTAATTAGGTAATACCGAATAAAACGACACCAGAATCACAGGGGAATGTTTAGGCGTCGCGACGTTTGAAGACCGTATGAGCGAACAGGCTCAAGGCCAAGACCCACAGTCCGAAATATCCGACTGATCCCCAGCGACCAAAGTCCATATCCGAATCTTCAAGACGCAATGAGTTCAAACCCGTTTGGAACGGCATCCACTTGAAAATCTCGTCACTAATTGCAATCGACAGCAGACCACCAATTAATGATTCAAGAAGTAAAGGCCACAACACCAAAATCGTTACCGCACTTGGTGGATTACGGGTCAGTGTTCCGATTGCCATGCCAAGCAGTGACACCACGACACTCAGCGCAATCATTCCGAGATATGCCTGACCCATATCGCTGTTGGACAACTTGCCCACAGCCCCACGTGAATCCAAAATTGCTTCACCGACGTTGTTCCCCACGAGAACAATGAATGCAGTAAGTCCACCCGACAAGATTGCGAGAACAATAGCTTTCGCTACATAGACACGAGTACGTCGAGGGTTAGCAGCCAGCGTGAGCCGAATTGTTCCTTGCGAATATTCCTGAGTGATAGCTAGCACCCCAATAATTCCGAATAGCAAGACACTCAGAGAGCCGCTTCCCAATAGAACAGCCGAGACTGTTGCATCATCAACCGAGTCAATACCGATGAAGGCCGTTGTCAACAATGTGATTGCCAAAGGCAATAAAACCGCAAAACAAGTCATCGTGATATTTGAACGAACGGTACGCAACTTGAGCCACTCGCTACGAATAAGAGAAATCATGATGCAACTCCCTTCGATTGAGTTTCGGTGTTTCCGTGATATTGCACTGCATCGGCCGTGACTTCTAAGAATGCGTCTTCAAGCGAGCCGGTTTGCGTTGATAACTCGTGTAGCACCACATTGTTCTTCGCTGCCAGTTCACCAATTGTTGCTGCTGCCACGCCATGGAACTCAGCGACATCCTGACCAAGTGAAACGTGCATCCCTTGGCTCTGTGCCGCTGACACCAACGAATCAAGTTGTGGGCTTTTGACAACGACCCACTTTTTTGCATATCGATCAATGAAATCTGGAACTGTACATTCAGTGATCAGCCGACCTTTACCAATCACAATCAGATCGTCGGCCATCAGCGCCATCTCAGACAGCAAGTGACTACTCACCAACACCGAACGACCTTGCGAGGCCAAATGCTTCAACATCTCGCGAATCCAACGAATACCTTCAGGGTCGAGTCCGTTCGCTGGTTCGTCCAAGATCACAACTTTCGGATCACCCAACATGACTGATGCAATACCGAGTCGCTGTTTCATACCCAACGAAAACTGTCCGACTCGCTTCTTCGCCACATCGGTCAAACCCACTAGTTCAAGAACTTCATCAACGCGCTTGGGAGACATGCCGTTGCTCATTGCCAACCAACGCAAATGGTTTCGTGCAGTACGCCCACTATGTGCGTTGCCTGCATCAAGCAACGCGCCTACTTCATGGAGCGGTTTCTTCAGTTCTCGGTACGACTTTCCGTCAAACAGCGCAGTCCCCGATTGCACACGGTCAAGCCCGATCATGCAACGCATCGATGTGCTCTTACCCGAGCCATTTGGCCCGAGGAATCCGGTGACTCGACCTGGAGTCACAGTGAACGACAACGAATCAACTGCAGTTGTTGATCCGTACTTTTTGGTTAAACCCTCGACGGTAATCACCGCTGTAACTTAGTCCACTCCATCACTGTAAAACTGCCAACCCCATTCAGATCTAAAAGTGCCTCGGCTTCACTGATGCGGCTACGCATTTTCATCGCCCGCAACCCAGGACGCGCCGATTCTTCATTCCAAATTCGCTTTCCTTCTTCGACCAGTTCATCAATGCCCCACAGTTGCAAGAACTGCGACTGCGAGCGAACCGAATCGGGTTGTCCACACATTGCAATGATTTGGTCAATACATACATCTGTCGTGATGTCTTGCGAACCAACGTTGCGTAAATAGTGCGCTCCCTTTTCGTGGCCGGCGTAGGTGCGTAACCAATCGCGCCATGGGCGTTGCGCCAATTCGGTTGTCTGTGCAACGGCATAATCAATCACAACGAGTCGACCGTTCAAACGACTCAATACATCGCCCACCCATTTGCCCGCTGCTTGCTGCCACGGAATTCGCGCACCAAGAATTGGTTTTGCGGGTAATGCAAAGGTTGGTTCATCACTCAGTGGATACAAAACTTCGCTGAATGCACCGGCACGATGCGTCACCCATGCTTCACGCCACGCGCCGTCACACACCAACAAACGAAATGGCAAGTTGTCGAGCAATTCGTTGGCAAGCACAACGCCGCGCAAATCACCGCTGGGCAACGACTTCATTGAGGTCACACCAGCGGGATGAGTCGCCCACTGCGCCTCGCCAATCTCGACACACACGTAGCGCGATACGTCACCAGCCAAACAATTTGGTTGCGCAGCAATCACCGAACGCGCCAAACCACCGGGTCCCGCGCCGACATCATAAATATGAAAGTCATCAGGGCTGCCCATGTCGTGCCACCAGGCATCAAGTGCACGAGCAATCACTGTGCCGAACAGCGGACCGATTTCGGGCGACGTGATGAAGTCACCGCGTCGACCAGCGCGACCGACTCCTGACGTATAGAAACCTTCAGCGCCATACAGCGCTTCGTTCATAAATTGATCGAAGCGAACCTGTTCATTGTCAGCCGCATCAATGATGCGACCGATGTGTTCAGCGGCCGAAGGCACCGGTGAGATCGGCTAGATCGCCGAAACGCAACACCACACCGGGCAACACACCAAACACGATGGTTCCTGTCGTTGTGATGACCATGGCCGCAATCAAAGAACTTGGTGTCTTCACGGCAGATGTTTCGCCATTGGGTGCCGGCTTCATCCAGATTTCACGCATGATGCTGCCGTAGTAACCAAATGCAATCACCGAGTTGACAGCACCAATCACAGCGATGCCGTAACCCCAGCCACCGCCTGCTTCAAGAACTGCACGGAAAGCGGTGAACTTAGCGATCCATCCACCAAGCGGTGGAATACCAGCTAACGATGCCAAGAAGATTGTCATCAACACGCCAAGACCTGGCGCATACGAGAACAAGCCGCCGAAGCTACTGATCTCACCACTACGCGTTGTGCGTGAAGCGGCAATCACAACCGCGAACATTCCGAGGTTCATCGCCGCGTACACGATCAGATACACGACAACCGATTGCAATGCAGGACCGGCCGCATCGCCAGTTCCGGCAACTGCGAGCGGCATCAAAATGAATCCGCCTTGGCTGATGCTCGAATACGCCAACATACGAATGATGTTGGTCTGACGCAATGCAACCAAGTTGCCTAGGGTCATCGTGACTGCAGCGAGCACCCAGATGAATGGTTGCCACACATCTTTTGCCTGCGGGAAGCCGACATAAATGAGTGTCACGAGCGCAACAAAACCGGCGGCCTTACTGGCCACCGACAAGAACGCAGTCACCGGTGTTGGTGCACCTTCGTAAGTATCGGGTGCCCATGTATGGAACGGAACGGCCGAAACCTTGAAAGCAAAACCAACAATCACAAAAGTAATGGCGAGTGCTTGCACCCCACCGAACTTGCCTTCAACAGTTAGTTGACGACCAATTTCGCTCAGCAACGTGCTGCCGGTTACGCCGTACAACAAGCTCATTCCGTACAACATGATCGCCGAAGCGAACACGCCAAGTAGGTAGTACTTGACACCTGCTTCATTGCTCTTGCGATCGCGCTTACGCCATGCCGCCAACATGTATGCCGGAATGCTGAGCATTTCAAGTGCAACAAAGATGCTCACCAAGTCGCGACTCGATGCCATCATCACCATTCCGGTGACAGATGTGAGCAACAACGTGAAGTATTCACCTTGGTAATAGTCGCCTTCTTCTACATGATTCTGCGACAACAACACCACGACGTAACCAGCAATTAAGAACAACGCTTTCAACGTGAGTGCAAACTCGTCAATCACGTAACGGCCATCGAATAGTGACCGGACATTGATGTCACTCACTGCCAAAGTGAGTACCGGCACCAACGCTGCCAACATCACAAAGCCAGTCAGTGTTGCGGTGATCCACTTCTTGCTTTCACTGGTGAACAGATCAACAAGAATGATGAGGCAGATGCCACCAGCCAACACGATCTCGGGCGCGATGGCGTGGTAGTCGACAGACGGTGACTGCCACGGAATCTGAGCAAGGATCGAAGAAAGCACGAATCAGCCTCCGAAGGCCTTGAG
>WLMQ01000162.1 GCA_009700145.1 Actinomycetota bacterium | reverse complement strand
ATGATTGCGCCACGTCGCGCGACTTCACCACGATGTTCAACAAGTTCCTCACGTCGATAGCCGCCGTTGATCAAGGTGCGCATCAAGTCGTCGGGGTCAATTGACATACCTTTACGAACGATGACTGGCTGATTGGTTGCCGTGTCGGGACCAAGTTGTTGTAGCAATGCGCGCATGCTGGCCACGATGATTTGTGGAGTGCGATCTTCTGATTGCATTCGCCAGAGAACTTCTAATCGTCGTCCCATCGTTTCAACGCTGGGGCTCACTCGTTCAAAGGGCAATGTTTCCCAGGCGGGGAACAACATGACGTCACCTACTGGCATAAATGCCTTGATGTCATCGGCGAGTTGCGCGGCCATGGTGCTTGTTGGGCAGGCGACGACAACTGGGCGTCGGCCTGAAAGTTGAGCGAGTGCAGCAATTGCGATACTGCGGGCTGCTTCGGGAACGGCCACGGTGCCATCGGGAGAACCGATGAGCGACATCAACGCCTTGTCGTCACGTAAGAGAGTCGCAAGTGATTGAAGTGCTCCTGTTTGAGAAGTAATCATGCGCGACGACTCACAGTGAGTTGTACATGTTCATTGCTGCATCAACACCATCGATGATGATCTTCACAATGGCATCTGCGGCAACATTGACGGCAACATCAAGTGTTTGGCGTTCTGCGGCAGGAACTTTTGACAAAACGTGGTTTGCGCCTTGTTCTTTGTTGCTTGGTTTGCCGACACCAAGTCGAACACGAATGAATTCTTGAGTGCCGACGTGTGAAGTGATACTGCGTAATCCGTTGTGGCCACCAAGTCCGCCACCCTTTTTGATTCGGACAGTTCCGGGCTCAAGATCAAGCTCATCTTGGATAACGATGAGGGCATCAACTGATTTGAATCCGTAACGGCGCATTAGTTTGCTCACTGCTTGGCCAGATTCGTTCATGAACGTTGTCGGGAAAGCAAGAACTGCTCGTTTCCCTCCGGCTAGACGGACTTCAGCAACGAGCGCCGAGTCGCGACTGGCGCGTAGAGATTCGTTATGTCGGCGAGCAAGCTCGACGACGACTTCTTCGCCAACGTTGTGACGCGAACGGGCGTATTGCTTACCGGGGTTTCCGAGACCAATAACGAGAGCATCAAAAGTAGATGCGTTTGAACCCGAGCGGGCGACTTCTTTTCCAGAGCGGCCGAAGAGGCCCATGAACTATCTCAGGACTTGGCTTTGTCGTCACCAGCGGCCGGGGCAACTTCGGCAGCGGCGGGAGCGACTTCAGCCTTTGAACCAGCAATTGCAGTCACGATTGCCAATTCAGGATCACCAAGCGCACGAGTGCCCGCAGGCAACGTGATTTCGCCCAAGCGAATGACATCGCCAGGCTGCATGTTGGTGATGTCGATGGTGATCGCGCTTGGCATATTGGCCGGCGTCGTCACGATGTCGATGGTGTCTGATGAAGCGTCAACGAGGCCGCCTTCGGCAAGAACAGCCTTAGCTTCGCCAACCAAGTGCACGGGCACCGAGATGGTGAGTTCTTCACTCAGGTTGATGCGCAAGAAGTCGACGTGAGCAACGGTGCGGCGAACTGGGTGACGCTGCATGTCTTTCACAACTGCGGGGTAGACGTTGCCGTCAACGCTGATTTCAAGAATCGTGTTTGAACCTGCAGCACCCGATAAAGCGTTGCGAAGATCGCGGCGTTCGATGAGAACCGAGATCGGGTCCATGCCTTGACCGTAAATGACGGCAGGAATCTTCTCTTCACGACGGAGGCGACGGGCAGCCGCGCTTCCGGTGTTACGGCCAGTTGTTGCTACGAGGGTGGTGGACATGACAAGACCTTTCATGCCGGACCCCATGGTCCGGATGTTCACAAACAGGTGCCAATGCTAGAGGCTTGGCAGGCGGGTTCCCACCCTGAACAGGACGAGGACTAGACGGGCTGGAGGGCGAAAAACCTCAGGCTTGGTTCTCTCCACCGAAGATTTCGCTCACGCTGGTGTCATCAAAGACGGCAGCGAGGGCATCAGCGATGATCTTGCCAACTGACAGGACCTTGATTTTGTCGATGTGGGCCTCGGGGGCCAGAGGCAAAGTATTGGTGAGAACGACTCGATCGATCCGCGAGTTACTGAGGCGTTCGACGGCTGGACCCGACAAAACGCCGTGGGTCGCCATGGCCCAGACTTCGGTTGCGCCCTTATCAAGCAGCAAATGAGCGGCCGAAACGATCGTTCCGCCGGTGTCGATCATGTCGTCGGTCAAAATGCACAGGCGACCTTCGACCTCACCAATGACGTCAAGAGCCTGGGCCACATTGGTGCTGCCCTTGGGGCGGCGCTTGTAGACGAAGGCCAAATCGGCACCTAGGTCGGCTCCGAGGTGCTGTTGCATCCGCTCAGCAACCTTGATTCGGCCAGCATCTGGCGAGACGATGACCGGGTTCTTGGCATTGGCGCGGATGTATTGCTCGATGACCGGCATGGCGGTCAAGTGGTCGACTGGTCCGTCAAAGAAACCTTGAATCTGTCCGCTGTGGAGGTCAATGGAGACCATGCGCTTGGCTCCGGCCGCTTTAAAGAGATCGGCGATGAGACGAGCGGTAATCGGTTCACGTCCTTCAGCCTTGCGGTCTTGACGGGCGTAACCGTAAAACGGACACACCGCAGTGATGCGCTTGGCCGAAGCGCGCTGAGCAGCATCAATCATGATCAGTTGCTCCATGATGGAGTCATTGATCGAACGTCCGTCGCAGCCGAAATGGCTTTGCATGATGAAAACGTCAGAACCACGGACGCTTTCACCAAATCGAGGGCGCACTTCGCCGTTGGCAAATTCAACCAAATTGTGCTCACCGAGCTCAATACCTAGATAGCCCGCAACTTCTTGAGCGAGAGCCGGATGCGTACGACCCGAGTACAGGGACATGCGCTTGGTTGTGACTTTGTCAATCTGGCTCAACGGGGTCCTCCATTAATGACTGGTATTCAAATCTTTTTTGAATCGGCGGTGTCTGAATCATAGAACGCACCAGTCGTCTGACTATCAGCGACTCGTGAACCAGACGATAAATGGGCAAATGGACCGACCTTGGCATTGTCGCCAATTTGCGAATTGACAGCACTCGTACTGTCAATGGTGGTATTCGATCCGACAAGACAGTTGTTCAATCGAGTGTTTGGGCCGATTTGGCAGCCTGATCCGATGCGTGTCTCGCCTTGCAACATGGTGCCGGGGTAAAGCGTGACATCGCGTTCAATCTGAACGTCAACATCGATAAAAGTCTGACGCGGGTCAAACATCGTGACCCCGTTCAATAGCCAATGTCGATTCGTTCGGGAACGAAGTTCGCGTTCGGCGAGAGCTAATTGCCAACGATCATTGACGCCTTGCGTTTCGGGCGCATCGGCGATGACGGCACCGACTTGATGTCCCATATCGGCCAATACAGCAACAACATCAGTCAGGTAATACTCGGACTGCGCATTGTTGGGTGTGACGCGACGCAGTGCTGGACCGAGTAGGTCACGGCGAAAAGCATAGATCGAGGTGTTGATTTCGTTGATTTTGCGTTCATCTTCTGATGCATCGCGTTGTTCAACGATTCGTAGTACTCGACCGTCTTTGGCACGGACAACTCTTCCGTATCCGGTGGGATCATCAAGTTGAGCAACAAGAACAGTCGCGGCATGACCACTTGCCTCATGTTGCGCGACCAAATTGTCGATTGTTTCGCGTCGTAGTAGCGGCGTATCTCCGGGCAGAACCAGAATCGTTGACATGTCGTCATGTTCGGCTAGGCGCTCATCGGTCGGACTGGTATGAACGATCTGATCAAGAGCAGTCAAACCAACGGTGACGGCATCGCCCGTGCCACGCTGAACTAATTGCGAAGCAAACGAGGCGTTGGCCCAATTCGGCGAATCTGTGGTGACCCGAGCGGTCACTTGGTCGGCGCCGTGTCCGACAACAATGACCGTTTGCGCGGGTTGGACACCTGCCAATGAGTGAATGACGTGCATGACCATGGGTCGACCACAAATGAGGTGCAACGGTTTGGGTCGCTGAGATCGCATGCGAGTGCCTTCTCCGGCCGCGAGAACGATGGCGTATAACGACATCTCAATGGCATATCACACGAGATCTGGGATTTCCCACTAGATCTCGCACTTGATCTCGTACTGCAGTGGCTCCGGGGAGAGGGCTCGAACCCCTATTCGCGGAATCAAAATCCGCCGTCCTACCATTGAACGACCCCGGAACGATCGGTGACCTTGTGAGCTACCAACCGTCAACAAAGTTATCTGCATTCGATCGAATTCAGCCGACTTTGAACCTGCCGTTTGGATAGAGGT